>CAVFRH010000148.1:0-2008 GCA_963624695.1 bacterium | reverse complement strand
TTACACCTTTTTGCAAAGAGGTAAGAAAATTAGAAGAAGAGTTTAAAAACTGTCGGAAACTGCTTACAGCAGTCGGTGATGCAAACCGACAACATCTGCTTTGTGTCATGCTAAATTGTCCTGTTGAAGGTGCACGCGTGACAGAAATTACCGAGATGACCCATCTTTCGAGACCTGCGGTATCGCATCATATGCAGATATTGAAAGACGCTGGTATCGTGAAGTCACGTAAGGAAGGCACCTTTGTATATTACTATCTTGATCCGGATGATAATCAAATTACTATCTTGGCATCGCTTGTGGAACGCATGACAAAGATTATGACGCAGCTCCCCGACAGAAGTGAACAGTAGATTGGAGATGAATGCATGATTCTATATTTCTCAGCTACAGGTAACAGCAAGTATGTGGCTACTCGTATTGTCGAAGTTATTCATGATGAAATGCGGGAGATTACGGACTGCATCACCGATAGCAGTTTTTTATTTGAAGATGAGTGGATTGGAATTGTAACCCCAACTTATTTCTGGGGGCTGCCGAGTATAGTAAATGATTTTTTGAAGAAATCGGAGTTTCATACAGATTATCTGTATTTTGTGGCAACGTATGGCATTACACCGGGAGCAATCGGAGCATTAGCAAAAGAAGCTATCAGTAACCGCAAGGTAGATGCACTTTATTCTGTTCGTATGGTGGACACCTACACACCGATCTTTGATATTTCAACTCCAGAGAAACAGAACGTTTTTACGGCAAATACAGAGACAGAAATACAAACTGTCATTGGATCAATCAAAGAAAAACTCTGCAATAAGCAAATGATACATACCACACCAGCTTTTGTTGTAAAAGGAATCGCACAGCCAATTTACAATCGGAAGGCAAGGCGTACAAGCAGACTCTCAGTAGATGCAAATTGTATTGGCTGCGGATTGTGTGCAAAAAAGTGTCCGGTACAGGCAATTCAAATGAAGGAAGGAAAACCGGTCTGGGTGAAGGAAAAATGTGTGATGTGCCTGGGGTGCCTGCATCGATGTCCGAAATTTTCTATACAGTGTGGAAATAAGACAAGAAAACACGGACAGTATACAAATCCGAATGTGAAAACCTGAAGGGGTGGTAATGCGATGAATATAGCAGCGATAACAGGAGCATCCTCCGGCCTTGGAGTGAAGTTTCTGGATGCAATTATAAGAAAATATCCCAATCTCGATGCATATTGGATTATAGCCAGACGAATAGATAGACTGGAGGCACTGGCAAAGAAATATCCTTCAAAGAAAATTGTGCCGATAGAAGCAGATCTTTCCAATGAAACGTCATATGTAAAAATAAAAAACAAATTAAAGACAGAACAGCCAATGATTAAGATTTTTATCAATAATGCTGGGTATGAAAAATCCGGACCCTTTTCCTCTATGCATGAAAGAGATATTCTGAATATGATTTCCGTGAATATAAAGGGAATGACAATGATACAAAGAATTTGCCTTCCATATATGCAAGCAGGAAGTTTCGGCATTATTACCTGCTCTGTTTCAGCGTTTGCACCTGTTCCAAATCAGGCAATCTATGCTGCATCCAAGAAGTACGCCTATTATTTTGGTAAAGCATTGCGGGAAGAACTTTATAAGAAGGAAATCAATATACTGCTTTTGTGTCCCGGAAATATGGATACAGAGATGAATCCGAAAGGAAAAGGCAGACAAAGCCAGAAGATAAGCAGATTGCCATTTTTAGACATGGAAAAGTTGACAATCAAAGCATTAGAGCTTGCAGAAAAAGGCAGGGGTATTTATACACCGGGTTGGTTTTATAAAGGATATCAAGTGGTTTCAAAAATGTTGCCGTCTGCCTGGATGATAAAAATGACCGGATGGTTTTATTAAAGAATCATAACAAGTAAGCTCCCCATCACCGAAAAACCTTCAGTGGTGAGGAGCTTGATTTTTACCTATATTCCCTTATCCCTCGATATCCACACTGACGCCGGACTTGAATTCCACAG
>CAVFRH010000147.1:0-2071 GCA_963624695.1 bacterium | reverse complement strand
CCTTCCTATAATGTCAAGCCCTAAATCATTGATTTTTCAGGCTTTTCTCTAAATATTTACCTCTAAAACCAGAGCTAAAGGTGTATGTCAGTCATGGTATCTTGTACTGAATAGTTAAATAAGGGTGCACTTTATAAAGCATCCTCTCGTTTTGCTTTATAAAGGCTATAATCCTCTGTTAACTATGGTGGTGAACCTTCCGTGTCTAAAGGGATCGTGTCCCAACTTCCTTCGTCCCACCTGTCCATACACCGAGTGCCTGCTAAGCTTTCAAACAGGGTCATGCCCTACGGAGTAAACTACCGCAAGCTACAGCTCTTGTTTGGATTTTGATTTTACTGACCCACAGCTTTCACAGCAGACGGATATTCCGTGGACGCTCTCCACTATGTCGCTCTGTTGGTCGTTGTGTGCTGATGCAGTGCAGTGCGCACTTCATCGTTTTCGGGTTTCTTTCCAGAACCCTGCCCGATTTCAGATGCCTCTGGAACCCGGCAAGGTTCTGGAGCTTTGAGATAAGGAACTTTTTTCTATGCCGCTGCCGCTTCCTGTTTTTCCTGACGTTTGATGTCCCTCAACATTTTTTTCGGATCATAGACCACACCTGTCTTTCGCATTGTATAGATAATCCTTAGCAGCTTGCAAGCAATCACTATCAGGGACTGCATCTTCTTCAACGGGTTCTCTGCCCTTGTCGTATAGTAGACATGGAGTTCTTTAAACTCTTCGGAATGCGCCACCACTGACTTACCCGCCTGAAACAGCCAGTATCTCAAGCGTTTGCGCCCTCTGTGGCTGATCTTGGTCTCTCCTTTGTGCTTTCCGGAACTGCATGCCACCAGTCCCAGTCCACTCAGCTTCTGTATTTCCTTCACATCGTCAAATCTTGAAATATCTCCCATCTCTGCAAGGATTCCAGAAAGTGTATTTTCTCCGATTCCGGATATTTCGAGGATGTTCCCGGCATGTGGTATTTCCTGACATTTCTGATTGATCTGTTCCTCTATAAGTGCCAGTTCCTCATCCAGTGCCTGAATCTGCCCTACAAACCACTTCACAGCTGTTCTTCCGGCATCCATTCCATCTTTTATTCCAACACTTGATTTTGCATAATCTAAGATTTCTTCTGACCTGCTGTAGCCGCGTCCTCTAAGCTTTGCATTATGCCAGATTTCCCTTATTCCATCCTTACCAAGTGCTGTCAGATCTGTTGGAAATGGTGCCTGTTTCAGTAACTCCAGGCTGAAGGAGCCTTCAACTTTTCCCAATGCGTCCTTATACTCGGGAAAATAAATTTTCAACTCCCTGTGCATGCGGTTAATGGCTCTTATCCTGTCTTCATTCAGCTGATCCCTAAACAACGATAATCTCCGAAGTTCTGCATAAAGCTTTTCCGGAAGATACGGCATACCAAAGTTTCCGTCTTTTACAAGATTTGCAATCAGCTTAGGATCTTTGGTATCGTCCTTCAGCTGGCTGTTATCCTCAAGTTCCTTTGTCTGCTTTACTGCATACGGATTTACCTGAACCACACTGATTCCATTTGAAACCATCCAGGTAGCAAGGCAGAACCAGTAATGACCGGTTGGCTCCAACCCGAGGACTATCTGCTTTTTATCATGTTCGGCTGCTATTTTCACCGCCCATTCCTTCGCCGCCTGAAAGCCTTCTAAATTATTGCTGAACGGGAATGCGGACTTACTGAGTTCTCTGCCCCTGGTATCAATTGCTCTCAGATAATGTGTTTCGCTGCCCACATCGCATCCTAAGATGAGCATGTCATCACTGATGAAGGAGAGTTTAGCATTCTTATCGAATTTACCACTGGTTTCCAACTCACGCCACGTTGAAGCTATGAGATTTTCCCTGATCACCTCCGCTTTTTTCAAAAGTTCCTGCTGTTCCATAACATTTACTACTTGATTTTTCTTCTTTGTGCCTTTAACATTCATTGTATATACCTCTTGTATTCATTAGATTTTTACCAACTTGCCGGTCAGTAATAATCTAATTTTACTTGAGGTATTTTTTTTGTCAATCTCTTGACCTATTTAAAGTATACAGGAAGCTT
>CAVFRH010000146.1:0-2156 GCA_963624695.1 bacterium | reverse complement strand
AGCTGGAAAATGTGGTCTTTCAGACTTCCGCCATCGCCCAGAAATACAACTGTGCGCTGAGAAGACTGGACCATCAGCAGGAACAGGGGCTTATGAGCAGCCTTCCTATTGGAAATAATCAGATTCCGATCAAGAGAGGTCTGACTACTTCCGCAACGGCCATCTTCGTGCCATTTACAACGGAAGAATTATTCCAGAATGGGGAAGCACTGTATTACGGCATCAATGCCATCAGCAACAACATGATCATGGCGGATCGAAAGCTTCTTAAGAACCCAAACGGTCTGATCCTAGGAACGCCTGGCTCCGGTAAATCCTTTTCGGCAAAGCGTGAGATGACCAATGCATTTCTGATTACCAGGGATGACATTATCATATGCGATCCGGAAGGTGAGTATTCGCCTCTGGTGGAACTCTTAGAAGGCCAGGTTATTCACATCAGCCCGAACAGTGAGCAGTATATCAATCCCATGGATATAAACTTGAATTATTCTGAGGATGAATCACCGATCTCCTTAAAAGCCGACTTTATTTTGTCGCTTTGCGAGCTGATCGTAGGCAGTAAGACGGGGCTGGAACCGGTAGAAAAGACCATTATTGACCGTTGCGTCCGTATGGTTTATCAGGAATATCTGGAGCATCCGGATCCGGAAAATATGCCCATCATGCAAGACCTTTACGAATGCATTCTGGCACAGGAGGAAGCGGAAGCCAAGCGCATCGCAACGGCTCTGGAGATTTACGTTAAGGGATCTCTCAATGTATTTAATCATCGCACCAACGTGGATATCAATAACCGTCTTATCTGTTTTGATATCAAGGAACTGGGCAAGCAGCTGAAGAAGATTGGCATGCTGGTAGTGCAGGATCAGGTGTGGAACCGAGTGACGGTAAACCGCGCTGAGCACAAGGCAACCCGCTACTATATAGACGAGTTTCATCTTCTTCTGAAGGATGAGCAGACGGCAGCCTACAGTGTGGAGATCTGGAAGAGATTTCGTAAATGGGGTGGTATTCCGACAGGTATCACTCAGAACGTCAAGGACCTCCTGGCCTCACGCGAGATCGAAAATATATTTGAGAATAGTGACTTTATTTACATGCTGAACCAGGCAGGCGGCGACCGTCAGATCCTGGCAAAGCAGCTTAATATCAGTCCTCACCAGCTTAGTTTTGTGACCAATTCTAATGAAGGTGAAGGGCTGCTTTTTTATGGGAATACGATCATTCCGTTTAAGGATAAATTCCCGAAGGATACCCAGTTGTACCGTATTATGACGACGAAACCGAGTGAGATTCATGGAGGAAATGAGAATGGACATGTTTAAGGAAATGATGAAGAGCAATTTTACAGGAATGTGTGAGGAAGATATGGAAAACAGAATGAAAAGTAAGGTAGAAAATGGCAATGTGAGAACGTGCAGCATGGTAATGGAAAATGGTGATGTGATGAAGTGCAGTCAGTCGATGGAAAAGTGCGGTGGGAAAACGTGCGGACAGGCAATGAAGAAGCAGGTGAAGCCTGATATGGGGGAGGCAGACCATAAGAATCTGGTGCTGGAAACAGTGGAAATGCCTAAGGCCTTGGTGGCGCAGATGTTTATGGATGTGCATGCACTGGCACAGATGCATGAGAATCTGATCGAGATGTATGAAATCGAGAGTCAGCTGAAGAAGCAGCACAAGGCTTATCTCCATGTGAGGGAGAGAGCTGAAAAGATGTGCAAGAACGATAAGGCTGATCTGAATGAGATTCTGGATCACTATGAACATCCGGGAAAATATATCGATCAGGCACTGGAGATTTATGCAGATATGATTGGTGAAGAGATGGAGGAAGATACCATGAGGGAGGAAACAGCTAAGAAAATGGAAGAAAAGGTTATGGAAGAGGAAAGAGTACCAGTAACAAGCTATGCGGAGCTGAAGAGTAAGATGAAAAAAGAGGAAGAAGCAAAAGCTGAATTTTTTGCGCCAGAAGTCTTTATGAAAATGATGAATGATATACAGAGCCTTTTGCGCATGATTGAGATTTTAAATACGGTAATCTACAGAATCCAGGAAGGTCGTGAAGATGCGATTAATATTGACTTTTGGATTTCAAGAAGTTATCTGCTTGCGGAAGATGTAGAAAATCGCTGGGGACGCATCATGAT
>CAVFRH010000145.1:0-2189 GCA_963624695.1 bacterium | reverse complement strand
TGCCAAGATGGTAGAAGAACGAAAGCAGAACCACGACTGCTCCAAAGAGAAAAAAGACTGGTAGGGAGGACGTTAGGATGAACTATGTAACTCTAAACAATGGTGTTAAAATGCCAATGGTCGGCTACGGCGTTTTTGAAATTCCGGCAGAGCAGACCGCCCGGTGTGTATTCGATGCGCTGGAAACCGGTTATCGGCTGCTTGACACCGCACAGGCTTACTACAACGAAAAAGAAGTCGGTGACGGCATTCAACGAGGCATTCGAGAGCTTGGTATTCGCCGCGAGGATATCTTCCTTACCACAAAGGTTTGGGTAACGGAATTCGGCTATGAAAAGACAAAGGCCTCTGTGGAGGAATCCCTCCGTAAACTCCAGACCGACTACCTTGATCTGGTACTAATTCATCAATGCCTGTCTGATTATTATAGTGCCTATCGTGCTCTTGAGGATTTATACGACGAAGGTAAGATCAGAGCCATTGGCATCTCCAACTTCAGTGCCGAGCGTATGGCAGACATTGCAACATTTAACCATATTCTCCCTGCGGTTAACCAGGTGGAGACCCACCTGTTCTGGCAGCAATATGATCTGCACGAATGGATGGAAAAGTACAACATCCGGCATGAGGCATGGGGACCGCTTGCCCAGCACCGATTAAAAGAAGTACTCGAAAGCCCCATTGTAAAGCGTATTGCGTCCACCCACGGTAAAACACCCGCGCAGATTGCTCTGAGGCAGCATGTTCAGCGTGGCATTGTGGTAATCCCGAAGAGTACACACAAAGAGCGCATGAAAGAAAATCTGGATATTTTTGATTTTGAGCTGACTGCCGATGAAATGGAACAGCTCAAGACGCTGGATGAAAATCGCTCCATGTGGGCGGAATATGATGATCCCATGATTGTACAGTACGCTATGGAAACCGAATAAAGCAAGTCGTTGCTAACGAAGGTCTTTTTCACTCCAAGCGACCAGCCCCTGTTGTTTCTATCAGCAGGGGCTTTTTAATTTTTCTTTATCCAGCATTTGGATTATCTTTGCCGGATTTCCGACTGCAATGGCATAATCCGGAACATCCTTTGTAACAACAGAACTCGCACCAATCACGGGCATTTGGCTTTTTAAAATTGAGGTATTGAGGATTACTATTTGTCATGTTAAAATAATGATATAGAAATTCATGTTCACTATATCCCATTCTAAAGGAAAGCAGGTGGTGTTTTCACAATGAATACTACAAAAGAAACACTAGATTTTGAACAAAAACATAAAGAAGATCTACAACGCCTTAGAGGTTTCCGTCTTTTAGACGATGATTTTATGAGTAAAGTTTTTGAAGATAAGACATGTGCTGAATTTCTACTTCAAATCATTTTGCAAAGGCATGACCTTAAAGTACAGTCTGTGCAGGGACAATATGATATAAAAAATTTACAGGGACGTTCTGTTCGCCTGGATATATTAGCTGTCGATACCAATAACCGCACTTATAATATAGAAATCCAAAGAAGTGATCGTGGTGCCGGTGCAAAACGTGCAAGATATAATAGCAGTCTTATAGATGCCAATATCACTGAAGCTGGCGATAAATATGATGCCCTCACTGAAACCTATGTGATTTTTATTACCGAAAATGATGTATTAAAAGCCGGGCTTCCAATTTATCATATTGACCGCATCATCCAGGAAACCGGCGAACCATTTGGTGATGAAGCTCATATTATTTATGTAAATTCCCAAATTAAAAATGAAACCGAACTCGGAAAACTAATGCACGATTTTTCCTGTACTGATCCGAAAGATATGTATTATAAAATACTTGCTGACAGGGTACGTTATTTTAAAGAAGATGAGGAAGGAGTTTTGACTATGTGCAGAGAAATGGAAAATATGCGAAAAGCTGAACGCATTGAAATTGCTAAGCGTATGCTGGCTTCCGGTAAACTCACTTACGAAGATATTGCCGCTTTTACAGACCTGACCTTAGAAGAAATCAAAGCTCTGGCTGTACAGAAGACCGCATAACGAGACAAAAATGACTCCCCATGAAACACACTCCATGTCATGTGGGAGTCTTTTATGTTACCATAGCAATTTTAATGTTATGTTCTTCTCTGACACAGTTCTACTCCAAAGTAAGCAGGTAATCATCCGTACCTTGACTAAAAAGAGCCGCCCAGAAGGACG
>CAVFRH010000144.1:0-2337 GCA_963624695.1 bacterium | reverse complement strand
GATGAACGCCTTGGCTATCGTTTCAGATTCCGGAACGCTGCCGGAAGAGTCAAGCTTTTATCTTTCCATCGGTCATCCGATTGCTGCAGTTTGCATCAGAACATCTACGGAGAGACCGGAAGCTTTGGAAGCAGGAGATTTCATTTTGGCGGGAATCACTACAAATGAACTTTTGAATGCCACTTCTATGGCAATTGACATGAAACAGAAGGGAATTTTAGGTAAACCATGCCCTGATTATACGGATGAAACCGTATCCATGAAGGTTGTAAGAATCATTCAGGGTTATGTGAATGTGGTCAACAAGATGGTTTGGAGGAAGTAATATTGAATATTCTGGTTACAGGTGCCAAAGGTATGGTTGGGACCAGCCTTTGCAATAATCTAAAAAATATCAGGGATAATAAAAACCGTACAAGGCCCAATATTAAAGTAGATGAGATCTACGAATACGACATCACTTCTACGCCGGAAGAATTGGATGAGTACTGTGCGAAAGCTGATTTTGTTTTCAATCTGGCCGGAGTGAACAGACCGAAAGAGAACAGTGAATTCATGGCCGGCAATTTCGGATTTGCATCGACTTTGCTGGAGACACTGAAGAAGCATGGCAATAAGGCTGGAGTTATGCTTTCGTCATCAGTACAGGCAACCTTGGCAGGGCGCTTTGGTAATTCTGAGTACGGAAGATCCAAGAAGGCTGGGGAAGAGCTGTTTTTTCAGTACGGAGAAGAGACAGGGGCACCTGTCTATGTTTATCGCTTCCCGAATCTCATGGGGCACAGCAGACCAAAGTATAACAGTGCGATTTCTACCTTCTGCTGGGCTGTAGCGAATGATGAGGAGTTTACGGTAAATGACCGTTCTACGGAGCTTGAAGTGCTCTATATTGATGATCTTGTAGAGGGAATGCTGGATCTTTTGGAAGGAAAAGAACAGCACTGCGAGTTCGATGGGGTGGAGACGGCTTTAGCAGCCAATGGACGATATTGCTGCGTGCCAGCCGCACACAAAGTAACACTGGGTGAAATCGTCGATCTGTTACAGGAATTTAAGAATCAGCCGGTTAGTTTATTGATGCCAAAGATGCCGGAAGGTTCCTTTGCAAAGAAATTGTTTAGTCTGTACCTGAGCTACTTGCCTGCTGACAAATTCAAGTATGCTATGAAGATGAATGTAGATCAAAGAGGCTCATTTACGGAGCTTGTACACACAACTGACTGCGGTCAGGTTTCAATCAATATCTCTAAGCCAGGTATTACGAAGGGACAGCACTGGCATAATTCCAAGTGGGAACAGTTCATTGTTGTTCATGGGCATGGACTGATTCAGGAACGGAACATCAATACCGGAGAGAAAGTAGAATTTGAAGTTTCCGGTGATAAGATTGAAGCCATATATATGATTCCCGGATGGACACATAATATCATCAATTTGTCCGATACCGAGGATCTTGTTACGGTAATGACATGCAATGAGATTTTTGATTCGAATCATCCGGATACATTCGGAGAACCTGTGTAAAATTAATGTCCGGATTGCGCATTGCAATCCGGACGGCAAAGTTTTGAAAGGTAGTTTTAGGCTGCCTTAGTCATTAAGATATGTCTGATTAAATTCTCTCAGTTCCTTGGAAAGCAGCTGTTCCAGATTCTCATGATCCTCAGCTGATGCAATATCATCTTTTCCGACAATGAATCACATCAATTCCTATAAACGGAAAAAGCTGAACAATCGTAGTCCTTACGAAACGTTCAGCTTTCACTATGGAGAAGAGGTGTTAAAGCTTCTGGGGTGTTCTCCAGTTGCACCTGAAGACATTCTTCTGAAACCTTCTCTTCTCAAAAAATAAACAGTACAGAGCCGCCAACACCACCAACCTATACCACCACTTACAGGGGTAGATTCTCCGATTACAAAAAAATCGAGAGGGAGTCGACCTCCCTTTAGCATACCTGCAAAACCATCATACACGAAATATTCGGTTCTGAACAGGTCGCATCTTGCTTACAAAAGATGCATCTCGTTTACAAAACTTGCATCTGGAGTGCAAAACTGGCGTTTCGTTTACAAATATTCACTTTTCAATTTACAAACAAGCATCTCGTCTTACAAACTGGCGTCTCAGGTTACAACTCACCAAACGAAAAAATTCCTCAACAAAAAAAGACCCGAAGGTCTCAGAAAAACGGCTTATTTACTGAGATTCTGCCCAGTTACATCTTTTTGCATCTTTTGTTTTTAGAGTTGTCCCTACTTGATAACATCAAGTCGTAGTACCTTCGTACACTTACACCTCCAGCGCCAGTGCCGCAATTCATGCCGGTGCAAAAGTCA
>CAVFRH010000143.1:0-2366 GCA_963624695.1 bacterium | reverse complement strand
AATAAGCATTATGGATGGAGCAAGTTTATCGTAGTTGTACCGTCTATTGCTATTCGTGAAGGTGTATATAAGTCTTTTCAAGTGACACAGGATCATTTTGCAGAAGAGTACGGTAAGAAGATTCGATTCTTTATCTATAATTCTTCTCAGCTGACAGAGATTGACCGTTTTGCATCAGACAGTTCGATTAATGTCATGATTATCAATTCTCAGGCTTTTAATGCCAGAGGTAAGGATGCACGTCGTATTTACATGAAGCTGGATGAATTCCGTTCACGCAGACCGATTGATATTATTGCAAAGACGAATCCGATTCTTATCATTGATGAGCCTCAGTCCGTAGAAGGCAAGCAGACAAAGAAGAATCTGGAGGAGTTCCATCCTTTGATGACACTTCGTTATTCTGCTACCCATAAGAGCGACAGCATCTATAACATGGTTTATCGCCTGGATGCAATGGAGGCTTATAACAAATGCCTGGTTAAGAAGATTGCGGTAAAAGGTATTACAGAATCCGGAAGTACAGCAACAGAGAGCTATGTTTACCTGGAAAGCATCAATCTTTCCAAGTCTGCACCAACTGCTACCATTCAGTTTGATTTTAAGGGTGCAAATGGTATCCGCAAGATTAGCAGAACGGTTTCCGAAGGCTTTAACCTTTATGATAATTCCGGGCATATGGAGGAATACAAAGAGAATTTTGTCGTTTCCCGTATTGATGGCCGCGATGATTCTGTGGAATTCTTGAACGGTATCAAGATTTATGCCGGAGATGTTATCGGCAAAGTTAGCGAGGATCAGATCCGTCGTATTCAGATCAGAGAAACGATCCTTTCTCATATCCAGAGAGAACGTGAGCTCTTTTATAAGGGTATTAAGGTTTTATCCTTGTTCTTTATTGATGAAGTGGCTAAGTACAAGCAGTACGATGAAGCTGGACAGCCGATGAATGGCATTTATGCGGATATATTTGAAGAAGAATACAACGATATCATCAGCAATATGCAGCTTGCTGTTGGTGAAGATGAGTACATGAAGTATCTGGAGGCTATTTCCGCGGATAAAACTCATGCAGGATACTTCTCTATTGATAAAAAAGGTAAGATGATTGATTCCAAGGTTAGCCGCAGGGAGACTACGACAGATGATGTGGACGCCTATGATTTGATCATGAAAAATAAAGAGCTTCTTTTAGACAGAAATCCAAAGAAGAGCCCGGTTCGATTTATCTTTTCTCATTCTGCACTGCGCGAAGGATGGGACAATCCGAACGTATTCCAGATCTGTACATTGAAGCAGAGCAGCTCTGATGTGCGTAAGCGTCAGGAAGTAGGCCGTGGACTGCGCCTTTGTGTCAATCAGGACGGTGAGCGTATGGATACCAATGTCCTGGGTAAGGATGTTCACAATGTCAATGTGCTGACTGTTATTGCAAGTGAGAGCTATGACAGCTTTGCCAAGGGATTACAGACAGAACTTGCAGAAGCAGTAGCGGACAGGCCAAGAGCTGTAACTGCAGATCTCTTCATCGGTAAGGTTATCAAGGACGATAAAGGGAATGAGCAGGTTGTTGATTCGGATACAGCACATGCGATTCAGTATGATCTGATTGTTAATGGCTATGTTGATAAAAAGGGTACTCTGACTGACAAGTACTATGAGGATAAGGCAAATGAAGAAATCAAGGTAGCAGAGGAAGTTGCAGATTCTGCAGCAGCTGTTATCGAGATTATTGATTCCATTTATGATGGTCGTTCTATGATGCCGGAGAATGCCCGCAGCAATAATGTGGAACTGACAGTAGATGAAGATAAGCTTGCTATGCCGGAATTTAAGGCATTGTGGTCAAAGATTAATTCCAAGTCAGTGTATGTTGTTGATTTTGATACGGATGAGCTTGTGAAGAAGGCAATTACATCCCTAGACAGCAAGCTTCGGGTTCCAAAGATTTATTTTAAGGTGGAAACCGGAACGATGGAGCAGATTAAATCCAAAGAAGAGTTGGCAAGCGGCGCTTCTTTTGTGAAAGAGGAGTCGGCAAATTATAATAACCAGATTGCGGTAAGCTCTAATGTAAAATATGATCTGATCGGAAAGTTGGTAGATGAAACCGGACTCACAAGAAAAGCTGTAATTCAGATCCTTAAGGGAATCCAGCCATCTGTATTTAATCAGTTTAAGGACAATCCGGAGGAATTTATCATCAAGGCAGCAGCTTTGATCAATGATGAAAAAGCCACAGCGATTATTGAGCATATTACCTATGATGTCATGGATGAAAAATATGGCACAGAGGTATTTACGGATCCGACAATTAAGGGCCGTCTTGGTGTCAATGCCATGAAAGCAAAGAAGCATCTGTATGA
>CAVFRH010000142.1:0-2452 GCA_963624695.1 bacterium | reverse complement strand
CCCGGATTTCTTTTGAAAGCTGCGTCTTAAGACTACATACGACAACCGATGGAGCTGCTGTTGCAGGAAGTTCAAAGAGGATGTGGATATGATCGGGTTCTCCATTCAGTTCGAGAAGTTTGCCCTGATAACACTGCTCAATCAGATGGGCAGCATACTGTCTTATATGTTCAATAATCGGTTCTGACATTACTTTTCTGCGATACTTAATAACAAATACAGCATGATAGGTAAGTTTGTAAACGGCATGTCGTTTTCTGTTAAAATCGTCCATAAAAGCCTCCATTCTTTTTTACAATCGACACTTGAAATATTTCTTTAGATGTGCTATAATAATAACATATTTAAAGAAATATTGCAACAGTTAACCTATTTTCAACCGAGGTAATTTGCATGGAACTATCAAGAACGATCAATTCGGATAAACGCTACTATTTGGATGAAAACGCCATCGAAAATGCGACATCGTTTTTGCAAACGATGCGTGTATTTAATGATGCAAAAATAGATTTGTATAATGCCCTGTATGATCAGAAATATCTTACGTCAGGACCATTGCTTGATCATGCATATCCGATATTTTTGAAAGAAAAATACAAAACGAATGATTACTACAATGCAGCGATCTATTCGGCAGCTTCCGGTTCGATTTCTTCACAGAAGGAACTAAAAAAGTATTACAGTACCACAACCACTGCAGACCTAAAGACTCGTGATGAAAAGATTCAAACCATTCAGGAAGAACTGGATAAGAAAAAGGCCATTAAAAACTCAATTCGGATCTACCAAAAAGATGGACGATGGATCACACCTTATCCAAGATGCCAGCTGAAGGTCAAAGGTCTTATGATTGTTCTGTTCAACAAAACGATTGTAAAACTGGATGAGTACGAGCGCAATGTGGAAGCCGATATTCGTAAGTTAAAAACACATCTGGCGCTGGTGACAGAAGCGAGAAAGCGTAAGGAAAAGAAGCTTGAAAATTTAAAAAGTCTTCCACCGGAGCGTATTGTGTTTGGTGGGAAGAAACTGTATTCCGAGAAGGATACCGTGGGCGCTGTAAAATCCGTTGAGGATAAAAAAACTTCGCAAAAGGCATCAAATGAATGGAAACAGGAGTTTTTTGAAAAACGTCACCAGAGTATGGCACTTCCGGGCAGACATACATCAAAGTATGGAAACTTTCTGTGTAAATATGATGGGAAAGATTTGTCGGTTACCTGCATAGATGGTACCACTACCGTATTCCATGATTTCAAGCTTCCAAGATACAATGAAGTTTTTCAAGAAAACTTTACCTGTAAGCCAGAAAAGCGACAGTCTCTTTGCTACAACTTTACGATAAAACGTGACAAAAAGAATCGGCAGTATCTGATTGTATCTGTTACCATGAAGCTGCAGGCATATGAAAACAGCTATTATGGAAATGGTGCGATTTCCATGGACATTAACTATGATCATTTTGCATTAGCAGAGATTGATGAAACGGGGAAGCTGCTTGATCAGAAGCTGATTCGATTCGACCTCATGAAAAAATCGACCGGTCAGATCACAAATATTTTGGGAGCAGCCGTTAAGGAAGTATTTAACTGGTGTGCAGAAAAAGACAAACGTCTCATTGTGGAAGACATTGATTTAACAATCAAACTGGCATCCAGAAAATACGGAAGCCGAAAAGGAAATCACCATATGACCCTGTTTGCGTATCAGAGGATTGCGTCAAGTATTGAAAATCAGAGCTTGAGACGAGAGATCGCCTTTTGTAAGATCGATCCGGCTTATACCAGTCAAATGGGTAAGTTTTTGTTCATGAAAAGATATGGAATGTCCATCCACCAGGCTGCAGCCTATACGATTGGCTTGGTAGGAATGGGGTTGTATGATAAGCTGGTACCAGATTTACGGATGTTAAATCTTTTGAAAACAAAAGAAGGGATTGTGCCAGAATTTTCACAGGAAACGTACAAGACGATCTGGGCGAGAATTACCAAAGCGTTTTCAGGCATTCAAAAGCATTTCTTTTACCGAAGGATTCCATATGAAGTCTTAGAAGAGAGAAAACGCCCAAGTTTAAGAACCTTAGCCGCTGAAATGAAAGTACGGTATATGCCAAAGCTTACGAATTACAAAAGCTGCGAACAGGTATAGGAATTCGTAGTATTAAGTAATTTGGAAATTAATAATCAGAGTAACCCGATAACAATATAGATTTGTAACTAGAAACCTTGCTCTTTTGTTACCACTTTCTGGATGTGTGTCAATTGTATGATACAATGTGGGAGTGGATGGACGGCAATGGAGCAACTACGTTCCTGACTTACAAAGCACCGAAAGATGTCTGAGGAGTCAGAAAAAGCGTAACGCTGGACGAAATCGCGATTCCAAAGCCAGCCCGATGTGAGAAATCCTGACGGCTGCAATGGAATCCTCGTCCGACACGTCGGGCGGGGTT
>CAVFRH010000141.1:0-2469 GCA_963624695.1 bacterium | reverse complement strand
AATGGAACCCTAGAGGCTTGCCTCTAGGTTAAGTCAGTATGGTATTAGATCATGGTCGTATTATTGAAAGGGGTAATCATGAAAGCCTGATAGAGAAAAAGGGAACATACTATCAGCTTTATACCGGAGCTTTTGAGATGGAATAGACTCTTTATAAAAATGCAGCAGGAAAGATTTTATAATCATCTTGCTGCATTTTTGAGATATGCTTATATTTGAAATAAATCCTGAGCATTTTCAAATAATATTTTCTTCTTATATGCGATCAGGCTTTCTTTTTCAAGCATCTGTAACAGATCATTTAGATTATGCCGGATCTGATTGGCAGGAGTGAAAGGAAAGTCAGATCCGTACATGTAGAGAATGAGATGTCCAAAATGAACCTGCCAGAAACCGTACCTGCTGTGGTATAAACCATAAGTCGTTGTCGTAAAATGTGGTAAGAAAATCAGACGAATATATTTTTCCAAAGATTTGTCGTAAAAATGTGGTCAAATCAAGAAAATCGAGTGCGAAAGCAAGTGAAAAACCTCTGTGAAGCCGATAAAATCAAGGCTTCACAAATTCTTCACAAAAAAATAGCACTCACCTCTTGACAGTGCTAACAATAAGTGCTATAGTACACGTAGAACAAAGGAAGGGGATCAATAAGAAAGCCCCATGAAAACCTTGGTTCTGCAGCGAAAGCTGCTGAATAAAATACCGCGCCGGAAGCGTCAAAATAGATTTCAGCGGACGCTGCAGGTGTTAAAAGTAGAAGTTCCGTTTTGGAATATGAAAAGCGGAAGCATTGAAAGGAGATTTTGATTATGTTAGTACCGAGCATCTTTACAGATAGTTTATTTGATAATTTCTTTGATTTTCCATTCGTTGATGACAAGAAGGCAGAGAGAAAGCTGTATGGTCACAACGCAGCAAACCTGATGAAGACTGATATTCAGGAGTATGATGACGGCTATCAGTTAGAGATCGATCTTCCGGGCTTCAAGAAAGATGAAGTACATGCTGAGTTGAAGGATGGTTATCTGGTAGTCAGCGCTGAGAAGGGTCTCGATGAGGATGAGCAGGATAAGAAAACTGGCAAGTATTTGAGAAGAGAGCGTTATGCAGGTTCCTGCCAGAGAAGCTATTATGTTGGCAAGGATATTACTGAAGAGGATATTAAGGCACAGTTCCAGCATGGTATGCTGACACTGTTTGTTCCGAAGAAGGAAGCAAAGCCGGTTGTAGAAGAGAAGAAACACATTACAATCGAATAATTGATCAATCGCAATAAGAATTGAGTAAATGATCGTTTGCAATATTATATAGGGGTGCATCCGAAAGGGTGCGCCCCTATAATGAAAAAACCGCTTTCCGGCCAATGAGTTTTCCGGAAAGCGGTTAAAAACAAAAAATAAAAAAAGAAAAAAATAAAAACAAAAAATAAAATAAAACGAAAATGAGAAAATAAAAGCAGTAATCTTACGATTACTGTTTTCAATGCCGCAGACCGGAATCGAACCGGTACGGGTATCACTACCCACGGGATTTTAAGTCCCGGGCGTCTGCCAGTTCCGCCACTGCGGCATAGCTTCTTGCGAAGCTTAATGGATGGAGGTGGATTCGAACCACCGAAGCAAGTTGCAGCAGATTTACAGTCTGTCCCCTTTGGCCACTCGGGAATCCATCCATGTCATATTTCCTTGACAGTTATGAATGATACCACACTTCCGAACAAAATGCAAGCACTTTTTTGAAAAATTTCAAAATTTTTTTCAACTCCACTTTTTGATAGACACGGGCGTGAGTTTGTCTAATTTTGGACACTGTGAAATTTTTGTCTATTGAAGAGATAAACGAAAAAATCTATAATGCTAACGTGCTGACGATTGCCAGTTGAGGTTGGAAATATCCAACCATTGGAAGTAGTTTTATAGAAAATTTTCTTTTCTTTTCCATACAAAACTGGTATACTAATTAGCAAATGGTGAAAGGATGGTGGCTGTTTGTGATTATTCAGTTAGGGCTGACACTTGTGATCCCTCTCCTTGCCTGTCTGTATTTTTGCTATTGGCTCTGTGAGCATACAGGTGTGGGCAGCTGGGTCTATATCATTGGCCTGATCTTTGGGATCGGCGCTGGCATTATGACCTGGTATAAGCTGTACCTGCGTGAGAAGAACCGTAAGAAAAAGAAGGACAGAAAACCATTCGGATTTAACGATCATATTTAATATGGAAGGGAAGGTGAGAGAATGAGAAGTGTATCTCCTGCGGTAAAGCAGGAAACAATCCGGATTGCAACCGGAACTGCCATCGGTGTCGTGCTGATGTGGGTTGTATTTTTCTTTCTTCATCAGACAATGCCAGAAAAGGTGCCGTTTGATTACACGGTATTTCTTGCCGGTATCGGCGGTCTGGTCTTTGCAGTCGGAAATTTCTTTCTGATGGGCCTTACCGTTCAAAAGGTAGCCGCAGAGACGGACGA
>CAVFRH010000140.1:0-2668 GCA_963624695.1 bacterium | reverse complement strand
GCTTTCATTTCCTTTGGGATTACCTTTTCTTGAGCAAGCTTCAAGAATGCTTCGTAAAACCATAGTTCATCGTCTTTTGATGCGTTAAATTTCTGCCAAAGTTCATTCCCAATTTTTTCATATTCGTCCAACATGTCGGTAAGATTGTGGATTTTGTCGGCACAAGATACAATTATTGGCTCCACAGTTTCTAGGCTTTTTAGGTGAGCAAGATAATTTTCTTTTCTATTAATCCAAGGTTTTTCTGGTTCACCAGCGACTTTATCTTCTGAAACGTCTTTTACAATGTTTGTTATTTCATCACCAAAATCACTTCTCATATCTGCTTCGGAATAGACTGATGGCTTCACATCCTCTAGGATATCGTGTAAAATGCCTGCCACAACAATGTCTTCATCGGTCGTATATCTGTTAATAATCATCGCTACGACAAACGGGTGAGAAATGTAGGGGATATCCGTTCCTTTTCTTACTTGGTCACGATGCGCCTTCGAGGCTATTTTAATGGCTAAATTTATTTTTTTGCTTATCATTATACGATTCTTCCTAAATCCCCTTTGTTTTCTGCCCAAGCCACCGTAGAGCCCTCGCCCGGCTGGAAAGCCGCAATCCCAGCAACTTTACCTTTGTATCCAGAAGCTATTGACGCTTTGAGCCAATTTGGACCTTGTGTTGAAATTACCACAATGGCATCTTCTGGTACTCGTGGTACCGTCATTGTTTCAAGGTCGGCTGGAGAGACTGGATTGTTTGAGGCATGAGCCGTATTGTGAACAACATAAATTGGCTTGCTATCTATCTCTCCCTGTCGTTGAGGCTCTGACCACCATCTTGTATCTAGTTTTTCAGTCTCTGGCAGGCTTTTTATCGGGATATAACCGTCTGGACCTCGAAGACGCACATCTGTGCTGCCGGCATCTTCAAACGCCATCGCGAGCGCAATTGCTTCCCATGAATTAACTGGACCGTTTAGCCATGCCGGTTGACCGTCAAAATCGAGAGCTTTTTCATAAATTTGTGGAATTGCTGAACGTAAAATTTGTTTGTTAGTGACGCGTTTTTGTCGACCGTCACGTGTCGTGATTACACGGTCAATCATTTCGCTAGGTAAATCTTTAAATACTTCTGGAATAAACACTTCAAACGGATTAGCATTTTCACCCTCGTGTGCCTGTTTGTAAGCAACATTGCCATCCACTAAATCAGTAATAAATCCTGCAACTTGTTTGATAGTTTCACGATCGGCCGCTGGTTCACCACGTTCAAGATGATGAATCATGCTAGTTATATGGTCCGAGTCAGGCTCCATTGGGCGTTGAATGTCATGATCTTCTTGATATGCACTATGTAGTTTTGCAATAACCTGAATATTATTTTTTTCAAAAAAATCACGCCATTCAGCCACCTTTGAAAGATCGCCAGCAAGTATAATAGCGTGAGTCGCACCCTCGATCATTTGAGCATTTTCTTCACTTGTGCGACCGCCTACATCGATAATCATAAGTGGACCTTCCCAGTCGGTAATTTTCTTTTTACGATCAGCCACAAACTCTGGGGTAAATTTACCTTTTTGACGCAATTTTACAACATCTGGATCATCATAATGACGCTGTAACCATGGGCCTTCACCATCTGGGGCGGCACTAAATGAAAACGTATTGTCCTTATCTAAATTTTGAGTCAATGCCTCAATAAATACTGATTTACCAGAATGCGGAGGACCGCCAATAACAATTTTTATACCTCTTTTAAGCTTTTCTTGACGCTCTGCTAAACTTTCAGCCGTATCAATAGTTGGCACAGCCTCGCTCGAAGTCTCTGCCGAGATTCCGTCTTCGCCAATATCTGCTGGCTCCATTGATTCTAAAGCTTTTTGTCCAAGATTTTGGGCTGGTATAGTTTCTGGAGATTCTACATCTTCACTCATGTCATTTTGTTGATCCTGCCGATCTTGATTCGGTCCGCCAAATTGCGACCATTGCTCTCCATTTGAGCTAGGAAAAGATTCATTCATTTTTAAACTTCTTTCTTTATTGAGTATTACCTATTAAAATTATAACATACAGTGTTTAGTTTTTTGGCAAAGGAAAAGCCCGGACGATTGTCCGGGCTGGGATAGTTCCCAATATTCAGTTGTAGAAGGGGGAGCAGAGCTGAACTGCTTAGACGAGGGCAAACCTCTTGCAACCAGCAATGCGACCATCAGCGTCGCGCACGGGGTCACTCGTAATGAGTAAGTCATCGACCCTGCGTCCGGCAGCCTTAGCTGCGTTCGCAGTAATGATGGATACTACGTAGTAGGTACCCGCCGTGTATTTTGGTAAACCTTCTGGCTCGCCGAATTTCATGGAGACAAGCTCCACTCCGTCGACTTTGCCGATAGGCTCTGCGGTTTGTTTTGCCCGGGCAATGCCCTGGCTCTCATAAGAACGAAGAATGCCTCCGTCCTCGGCACAGATGTTGATGGTGTGCGGAGTCAGATTGATAATGTTGTTCGTCATGGCGAACTCCTTTCCGGGGCCTTGCCCCAATGTACTATCAGGAAAACGGTCCCAGTTCCGCCCGCACCAAACTCTAACTTTCGCAAGGTGGGGTGGCTGAAGATAATTATATTTATCTCCACTCATCCCGCCTTGCGGTTGAGATCTACTTCTACATTGTCGTATTG
>CAVFRH010000139.1:0-3725 GCA_963624695.1 bacterium | reverse complement strand
GAAGAACAAAGATAGCTTTGCTGGTCATGAGGATGTGAGAGTCATCATGCAGACAAAAAGTTCCCTGGCACCGAGGACCACACCGGTGGCCTTTACCCTGGAGAATGGAAAGTTTGAGTGGATCGGAGAATATGAGATCACGGAACAGGAATTGACTATGGGAAAAGCCGGTAAATCTAAAGAATCTAAAGTGGAACAGGCTAAGAAGCTGATTCTACAGACTTTGACGGAGCATAAGCTTATGTTTGTAAAGGATCTGGATCAGACAGGAAAGGTGCTGAAAATTTCAGAGCGAACCATGAGAGAGGCCAGAAAGAAGATGGAGGAAGATCTGGAATATAGCTATGATGATTCCAGGAAAACAGTACGTTTGAAAACATTAGAAGCATAGTTTTGGCAAAAAGGCATTGGTGATTGGCGGAAATCCCTAGGGTGTCCGCCAATTGCCAATTGCCAAACGATAATGGTTGTAAATTAGTAATTACAAAACAGGAGCACAACATATAGCGTTACATGATTGTGTGGAAACAATATATATGGTATAATGTATCGCGTTATTGTGATTGCGTATGCTGATTAAGGAAGAACGACTAAGTTAATATGATTGAAAATTTTTTTCCATCAAAATCAGCTCCCCATCCATTGCATTCCGTGAATTTTGAAAATTCCACAGAATGATAATCAGGAAGTGATATGGCGTGATTAATGAGAATGGCTTCGGTCTCATTGATTATATCCAATGATTCAGAACCATTTCCGATGGTTGTACCTTCGTATACTGTAGCTATTTCAAAAGGCTTGTTTAGTATGAAATTGACTTCATCTTCAGGATCATCTTCCAGGCCTTCTGTAATTCCAGAATAGATATTCTTGATTTCAGTATATTCAGAAGGTGTCATTCCAGAAGAGAGTTCTTCATCATAGTTGTTGTATTGAAACAGTACATCTGGAATATAACAGCTGTACATTTCGGTCCAGTCACCCCAGTTTATAGAGGTGGCTGCCCATAGTTTTTCGGCCAGTAAAGTCCAATCTTTATTGGGATAGATGGATTTAAGATATTTTTCTACACACATGATTACATAAGCCATGCGTCCATTCATTGAAATTGTATTGAATCGTGTGTCCATAATTAGTTACCTCCGTTTATCCAGGATTGTAGTGATTTATAATTCATGTACCATGAAAAATTTGTGTAACATTGGATGTCAGTATTTCTTAACAGTATTATAGTAGAACATAAAACTGAATAAATCTACAGAGCGTTTTAAATGACGAGATCAGATCATTTAGAGCGCTCTTTTTTTACGCCCTTAGTTGAGGGAAATGTGCTAAGGTTTCTGACCGGCACAGAATTTAAAGAAAGGAAATTTATGCCTATAGAGAAAAATTCAATTACAGTAAAAACATTTTTTGACGGAGAGCTGGATGCAACAGATCTCTTCGTTTCTCTGATTGCTGATAAAATCTCAGCCCATAAAGAGAAGAATACTATTGATAATCACGATAACGTGATATATAATAAAAGTGCGAATTGTCTTGATTCGTCTGGAGTAACGGAGGCGAGACAATGAGTAGAAAAGCAAGAAGATCGTTATCAAAGAACTTAGATAGTAGCTTTTATCGTGCTGCTATCTATTGCCGACTTTCAAAGGAGGATGAGGCATTAGGCGAAAGTGCCAGCGTGGAGAACCAGAAGGGAATGCTTCTGGATTTCTGCCAAAGAAATGGCTGGGAGGTTGTAGCTGTCTTTGCAGATGATGGCTATACCGGTCTGAATCAGGATCGCCCGGATTTTCAGAAGCTATTAAAGGCCTGTGATGATGGTCTGGTCAATATGGTTGTGGTCAAGGACTTAAGCCGTCTGGGACGTAACCATGTGCAGACCAGTCAGATGGTGGAAGATTATTTCCCGAAGCATGGCATCCGATTTGTGGCCATGAATGACAACGTGGATACAGTTCAGGGTGAAAATGAGATTGCTTCCTTCAAAAATATTATCAATGAGATGTACAGTCGTGATATTTCAAAGAAAGTTCATTCCAGCTATGCACACAAGGCAAAGCTTGGGAAGTTTACCGGCTGCCTGGCACCATTGGGATATATGAAGGATCCGGAAGATAAGAATCATTTGATCATTGATCCGGAGACTGCATCCATCGTGAAGCAGATATTTGCCTATGCAGCTGATGGAAGAGGCCCGCAGTACATCCGGACACAGCTGGAGCTGAATAAGGTACCAACACCAACCTGGTGGAACAGACAGAAGGGCCTTCGTGATACCTTCACAAAATGGGAGCTAAAGGACCCGGAAAATGGCAAATATATGTGGGATTGTGGCGTGATCCAGGACATACTGAAAAATCCCGTCTACATTGGTGTAATTGCTTCACAGAAGTTTGATTATAAGTTCAAACTGGGCGTGATTGCGGCTAAGCCGGAGGACGAGTGGATCTGGGTGGAAAATATGCATGATCCTATCATTGATCGAGAGACCTTCGATTTGGTTCAGTACAAGGTGAAGTCCAGAAAGAGAACTGTTGAAGGAAAGCCAAGTATTTTCCAGGGCTTGCTCAAATGTGGAGAGTGTGGAGCTTCTTTAACCGCAAGGATGACTTCTCATGTGCAAAATCCCAAGCCGATTTACTGCTGTCATACTTACAACAAAGTAGGATCCAGGCACTGTTCTCAGCATCGCATTGATGAGGAAGAGCTTAACCAGATTGTATTAAAGGAGATCAGATCCCTGGCGAAATTAGCTCTGAAGGATGAGGAACTGGTGATCAAACGTCTCAATAATGTCTATGAGGCTGACAAGGAGAAAGAGCAGGAAGAACTGGCCAAGCAGATTGCTAAGGATGAAGAGCGCATTGCCGCCCTGGAGAAAATCATGCTCAAGCTTTACGAGGATATGATTGCAGAGCGTATCTCAGAAAGCAACTTCAATACCATGATGAATAAGACTCAGAGAGAGCAGGAGGATCTGAAGCTTCGGGTAGAAGAAGCGAAACAGGCCATAGGAGCTTCACCTATGAGAAGTTATGATACGAGAGCCTGGCTGGATATGATCCGTGAATATGAGAATGTCACAGAGCTGGACAGAGAGATGTTAAACCGTCTGATCAAAGTCATTTACGTTCACGAAGAAGTGGATCCCAACATCATAAGATCCAGAGAAAGAAAGCGAACAATAGAAATTCATTTCAATTTAAAGCCTATGTCGAAGATCGAAAAGGAACTCCCTAAGGTTTATACCTGGGGGAGGAATGAGAAGTCAAAAACCAAGAAAAAGGCCTGATTTTCGACATAATCAACAAAATACTTATCAAAATTTGAACATCTTGCCCAAAATCGGGCGAATATTTCATGTATGAACAAACATACCTCCACTTATGGGGGTATAACACAGCTTATGGCCGGCGGCGGTGTCGCCCTCATCGGCGTTACCCTCGTACCTCTGCTCACCGGTCTCTTCGGCTAATCGACCGACGAGTAACTCGCTATGAATGAAAGTCAGTTGTTACGTGCCTTTGGCACTTTCACAACTGACGCCTGTATTCGTAATCCGGGCTATCGCCCTACTTACTCATGCAGGCTTGGTTGCCAGGTGTCCATGTGTCCTTGCGTGCAAGCACGCAGTCCCCACAGACACCGGCAACGCTTTCAGAGCAAAATCCAAGGCTCCCTCTGCCTTCGGGTGGAGGGAGCCGGAAAGGAGGTCGAGG
>CAVFRH010000138.1:0-4262 GCA_963624695.1 bacterium | reverse complement strand
GGAGAGCCCTTTATGGAGAAGAAAATTGTTGTTGCCGGGCATATCAGCGTGGACATCACGCCGGTATTTCAGGGAAATAAAAAGAAAAGTATTTCTCAGGTACTGTGTCCCGGGAAGCTGATTCGTACAGGAGAGGCGGTTGTTTTTACCGGCGGTGTAGTTTCAAATACGGGCCTTGCTCTTCATAAAATGGGAGCCGATGTCCGTCTGGCAGGCAAAATAGGAAAAGATGCTCTTGGGGAAATGCTTCTTGCTATGATGAGGAAGCATGGAATGGAAAAAGATCTCATTATCGATGAAAATGTCGATACGTCTTATACAGTGGTGATTTCACCACCAGGAATTGACCGGATTTTCCTTCACGGTCCTGGGGCTAATGATACTTATGTGGCAGATGATTTAAGTGATGAATTACTAGACGGAGCATCCTTGGTACATTTTGGTTACCCACCACTCATGAAGAAAATATATGAAAATGATGGCGAGGAAATGCTAAAAATCTGCCATAAGGTCCATGCCAAGGGGGCGGCAATGTCGCTGGATTTGGCTGCAGTCGATCCGGATTCGCCGGAGGGACAGATTGATTGGAGAAAATTTTTGTCAAATGTACTTCCCGAGGTGGATTTCTTTGTTCCGAGTATAGAAGAATTGTGTTTTATGCTGGATCGTCCACGTTATGATGAGTGGATGGAAAGAGCTTGTGGAGAAGATGTTACGGAAATCCTTAATATTGAAAAGGATATTCGCCCGTTGGCTGCACAGGTTATGGAACTTGGCGTGAAAGTATTGATGCTTAAATGCGGTGCACAGGGTATGTATTACCAGAGCGCTGCGAAAGATCTCATTGAAAAAATTCCAGAATCCGTGGAATTGATAATAGAAGACTGGGCAGACAAATCCGGTTTTCAAAAAAGCTATATTCCTGAAAAAGTGATTTCTGGAACCGGAGCAGGGGATTCCAGCATAGGCTGCTTCCTCTATGCTATGCTGAATGGTTACTCATTGGAAAAATGTATTAGTCTGGCGGCGGCCCAGGGAGCATCCTGCGTGGAGGCTGTAGATACATTAAGCGGTCTTCATACGTTATCAGAATTGGAAGATAAGATAGCTTCAGGCTGGAGGACAAGAGAATAAGATAATAAAGAGCGTTGCGTGTGAGAAATTGCATGGCAACGCTCTTGCTTTAATAATTGTGATAATTGCCATATCAGATGTGACAAATGTCATTTGAAAGTGGTTACAATGTACAGGTGC
This sequence comes from bacterium, assembly GCA_963624695.1. Lineage (GTDB taxonomy): Bacteria > Bacillota > Clostridia > Lachnospirales > Lachnospiraceae > Alectryocaccobium. The sequence continues at coordinate 3,008 of CAVFRH010000138.1, read as the reverse complement.
ACGGGAAATGAAAAAAGATTACTATACAAATATCACAAAACCACATCATTTTAGGGGAGGAAACCAAAATGAAAAAGAAAGTTTTTTGTGCATTACTTTGTACAGCAATGGTAGCATCATTAACAGCTTGCGGTAGCAGCAGCTCAACAAGTACAGCAGAATCATCTTCTGCTGAAACATCAGAAGAAAGCTCTGAAGCTTCCAGCGATTCTTCAGCAACAGATGATGCTGAATCTTCAACGAGTGAAGGTGGAAGAGTCTTTGGTTACACCTGCATGGATGGAACAAACCCCTTCTTCGTTACACTGGAAGGTGCCATTCGTGAAGTTGTTGAAAGCCACGGAGATACACTTATTTCCATGGACCCGGCAAACGACTCCAACACACAGGTTGATCAGGTTGAAGATATGATCTCAAGAGGTGTTGAAGTTATGTTCGTTAACCCGGTAGATGCTGATGGTATCATTCCGGCTCTGGATGCTCTTAAAGATGCTGGCATTGCAATGTTTGGCTTCGATACAGAAGTTAGCGATATGAGCTATCTTACATCATATGCTGGTTCCGATAACTACAATGCAGGTTATGTCTGCGGCGAAGACCTTGCTAAGAAGGTTCCGGAAGGCGGCGACATTCTCGTTCTGGATTGTCCGACAATGCAGTCTATCACGGACAGAACTCAGGGCTTTTTAGATGCTCTTGATAAATCAGGCGTCACATTCAACATTGTTGGCGAGCAGGATGCTCAGGGCAATCAGCAGATTTCAAATGAAAAAGCAACGGACCTTCTGACAGCTCATCCGGATGTTGTAGCTATCTTCGGTGGCAACGATCCGACAGCTCTTGGCGCTTATGCAGCAGCCGATGCAGCAGGTGTTACACCACTTATCTATGGCGTTGATGGTTCTCCGGACGTTAAGGCCCTTCTGAAGGATACAATCCTTGAAGGTACCGGTGCTCAGTCTCCTATCACAATTGGTCAGACAATTGCAAACACAGCTTATGAATGGCTGGATGGTGAAGAAGTTGAATCTTACATTCCGATCGATACATTCCTCGTAACAGCAGATAATGTTGACGAATACGGAACAGATGGTTGGCAGTAAATTTTAAACAGAACAGAATAATCGGGGGCTTTGCTTCGGAAGCGGAGCAAAGCCTCTTTCTGAAATAAGACAGGTGGTGGCGATTGGTGAGCGAACAATACTTACTTGAGATGAAAGGTATCTGTAAATCCTTTCCGGGTGTAAAGGCTTTGCAGAATGTAAATCTCCAGCTGAAAGCCGGAGAAGTGCATGCTTTGCTGGGTGAAAACGGAGCAGGAAAATCCACTTTGATCAAAGTTTTGGGTGGTATTTATCATGCAGAAGAGGGCGAGATTATCATTGATGGACAAAAGGTGAATATTGACGGTGTTGTAGCTGCCCGTCATGCCGGTGTTTCAATTGTTCATCAGGAATTGGTGCTGGTTCCGTATATGACAGTTGCGGAGAATATTTTCCTTGGTCGTGAACCGGGGACAAAGATGAACGTCAATCGTAAAAAAATGGTTGAAGAGGCTCAGAAACTCCTGGATGCCTATGATATGCACATTGATGCAAATACACTGGTTGCACGATTGACCATTGCACAGCAGCAGATGGTTGAAATCGTAAAAGCAATCTCTTTTAATTCAAAAATTCTTGTATTGGATGAACCGACATCTTCTATTTCAGATAAAGAAGTCGGATTCCTTTTTGAAACGATGAGAAACCTGACAAAATCAGGTGTCGGTATTATCTATATCTCTCATAAGATGAGTGAACTGGCTGAAATCTGTGACCGTGTTACGGTTATGAGAGATGGCCAGACAGTAGGAACAAAAGTTGTAAAAGAGACCACAACGGATGATCTGATTGCTCTTATGGTCGGCCGTGAACTGACAAATTACTATACCCGTGATTTCCTGGAACCGGGTGAAGTAATCCTTAAATGTGATCATATTTCCGATGGAAAGATGGCAAAAGATGCCAGCTTTGAATTACATAAAAATGAAATTATCGGCTTTGCCGGCCTGGTTGGCGCTGGACGGAGCGAAACCATGAAGGCGATTTTTGGCCTGACACCCCATTCGACAGGCGATATTTATGTCAAGGGAGAAAAGGTAAAAATTAAATCACCGATAGAAGCAATGAAATATGGCATTGCTCTGGTGCCGGAAAACCGTAAAGAAGAAGGACTCTACAAGGTCCAGACGGTTCGCTTCAATTCCACCATTGAAGTGCTGAGTAGCTTTATCAAGCATTTGCATGTAAATGGACAGAAAGAGGAAGAAATTACACAGAAGTACATCGATATGATGGAAACGAAGACACCTAGTCAGGAACAGATTATCGGCAATTTATCAGGTGGCAATCAGCAGAAGGTTATGATTGGGCGTTGGCTGGCTACAAATCCGGAAATTCTGATTCTGGATGAACCCACCAGAGGTGTTGACGTTGGTGCTAAAGCAGAAATTTATGCCATTATGAATGAGCTGGTGAAGCAGGGAATGTCAATCATTATGATATCCTCTGAGCTTCCGGAAATCATTAACATGAGTGATCGCGTTTATGTTATGAATGAAGGTCATGTAACGGGCTGTCTGCATCATGAAGAGGCTACACAGGAAAATATTATGACACTGGCAGCAAAATAGTGTAAGTGAAGGAGGAAAATTCGTTATGGCAACCAGACTCAAAAATGGAGTTGTAAAATATTTTAAAGATAATATTGGTATTATTCTTGCTCTTGTAGCAATGTTTGTATTCTTGATGGTATTTCCTACTACAAGAAGTACCTTCCTGACATCAAAGAATATGTTTAATATTCTTCGACAGAATGCATCCAACCTGTTCCTTGCAACCGGTATGACTATGGTCATCATCCTTGGCGGTATTGATCTTTCTGTTGGTTCAGTTATCGCTCTTTCGGGCGTTGTTGCAGCCGGATGCGTTGTTAATTTTGGTCTTCCGGAAATTGTAGGCTTTATC
>CAVFRH010000137.1:0-6312 GCA_963624695.1 bacterium | reverse complement strand
AGAAAGTGAATTTTTTCTCTTTTACCTCTTGACAAAAGTCACTTCATAACAGAGCTTTTGCTTTGTCTTCATTGCCATCTTCCATGGCCTGTGTGTAGTACCAGCATTTAAACTTAAGCATATCTAACGTTTTGTGTAACTGCTGGATTTCTGCTTCAACGCGTTCCTTTTGCTTGTGAATAAGCTCAAAACGATTGGAATAAGTGGTCGAACCTTCCGTGCACCATTCCATAAAGATTAAAATTTCAAAAAATATCTTGACCTAAAGTTAGGTTTATGGACTACCGTAAGTATAGCATATGTAATGATGTGCTTCAAGATATGAAATCAAGGAGGCAGCACAATGAAATTTGAAAACAAGGATGCTTACAAGGCCGGAAAGCTTCGTGCAATCGGTGTATCCAATTTCCTTCAGAAAGATATTGAAAATCTGTGGGATGCGGCTGAAATCAAGCCAATGGTCAATCAGGTGCTTTGCCATATTTCCAACTCACCTTTGGAGCTGATCGATGGTTGCCAGAAGAAGGGCATCGTGATGGAAGCATATTCTCCGGTTGCCCACGGTGAGGCACTTAAAAATAAGGCAATCGCTGCTATGGCTGAAAAATATGACGTCACAATTCCGCAGCTGTGCATACGCTTTGATATTTAGCTTGGCATGATTGTTCTGCCAAAGACTGCAAATCCGGAGCATATGAAAACCAATGTGGCTGTTGATTTTGTAATCACAGATGAGGACATGGAAACTCTTAAACATCTGGGAAAAATCAAGGACTATGGCGAATTTGGTTTCTTCCCGGTATTTGGAGGCAAGCTGTAAGCATATTCATTTCTTTTAAGCTCTTGCGGAAAAACGGCGGCAGGGGCTTTTTATAAAATCTTAAAAAGAACTTGACTTGGAGTTAACTCAAAGGATTATACTGCATTCAGTGAGGTGATCAATATGAAGAAAATACTAACCGTTTATTATTCATGGTCAAACGGGAATACAGAAAGAATTGCAAAAATGCTCCACGAGAAAATCGGCGGCGACATTGTCAGAATCGATACGGTTGCGCCCTATGAGGGCAACTACGATGACGTGGTTAACCAGGGGCAGGAGGAAGTGCAGCGCGGATATGAACCGGCGATAAAGCCCATTGGCTTCGATATTTCTGAATACGATGTCATTGCTGTGGGAACGCCTACATGGTGGTATACCATGGCACCAGCGGTTCGCACGTTCCTGCATGGGAATAACTTCGACGGCAAGATGGTGATTCCATTCATGACGAACGGCGGCTGGCCGGGACATGTCATCAGAGATATGAAAGCTGCCTGCAAGGGCGCGGACATTGCCTGTGAGATGCAGATTCAATTTGATTCTGAAGGAGGAAGCAATCTCGTGACACCGATGGAGCAAATTGAGCAATGGATACAGAACGTGAAATGCGTTCTCTAAAGATACGGAGGCTGTAAATGACGATTAAGGAAGTATCAGAAAAATACGGAATTTCTCAGGATACGCTACGCTACTATGAACGTGTAAATGTTATTCCGGCGGTTACAAGAACATCCGGCGGAATCCGGGATTATCAGGAAGAAGATTTGAGATGGGTGAAGCTGGCAGTATGTATGCGCAGCGCAGGGCTTCCCATTGAAAGACTGATTGAGTATCAGAAATTGTTCCAGGCAGGAGACTCCACCATACCGGCAAGGCTGGAACTGTTGAATGGTCAGATGGAAATATTGCAAAGGCAAAAAGCCCAGATTGAAGAGACAATGGATCGTCTTTCCTACAAAATATCAAGATACGAAGAAGCCATGAAAACCGGTGTGCTGACATGGCCGAAGAAAGGACAGGACTGAATATGGCAAAACTTATAGCTTTTTATTCAAGAGCAGATGAAAACTACTTTGGCGGCTCTAAGAAATACATCAAAGTGGGTAACACAGAAAAAGCTGCAAATATGATTGCAGAGCTTACAGGAGCAGATCTTTTTAAGATCGAGCAAAAGATTCCCTATGCGGCAGATTATGATACCTGCATAGCACAGGCGAAGAAAGATAAGCAGGAAAATGCAAGACCGGAGTTGGTTTCTTTTCCTGAGGATCTGGACGATTACGACGAGATTTATCTGGGCTATCCGAACTATTGGGGAAGCATGCCGATGGCGGTTTATACTTTTCTGGAAAGTTACAACTTTTTCGGAAAGAAAATTCATCCATTCTGCACCCATGAAGGCAGCGGTCTTTCTGGTACAGAGCGGGATATTGCGAAGGCAGCAAAAGGTGCTGATGTAAAGAAGGGGATTGCAATCTATGGAAGCAATGTAGATGATGCGGAAGCTGCACTGAAAAAATGGATTCAGGAGGGATGTTGAATGGAATGTGAAGAAATCAGAGTAGATATACGTATTCCGAAACCGGAAGGGTCAAAGGAAGCAATACGGGCAAGCCAGGTAATGTTCAAGCTGAATCATGCGATGCCTTTTACAGACGACTATAACAGTCTCCTGAAGGAATTGTTCGGTGACAATCTGGGAAAAGATAGCTTTGTAGCAGCACCCATAAGTGGAGCCTGCGTCAGTAGCATGAAAATCGGAAATCATGTATTTATTAATTCCAATTTGCTTGCGATGGCAAGGGGTGGCATCACCATCGAAGATGATGTACAGATTGCAGCAAATGTTCAGTTGATATCCAACAACCATGATGCATATGACAGGCAGGTTCTTACATGCAAGCCGGTGCTGATAAAAAAAGGAGCATGGATCGGAGCCGGTGCATCCATCCTTCCCGGTGTGTGTGTCGGAAAACATGCGATTGTAGGCGCTGCTTCTGTGGTTACAAAGGATGTGCCGGACTATGCCGTGGCAGTCGGGAATCCGGCTAAAGTCATAAGAATGTTGGATGAAGATAAATTTGAGAAGAAAAAGCAGAATGAGGGGAATTAAGAAATTCGTCCCTGCTTTAGTGGTATTTTCGATCCTGACAGCCTGTGCTAAAACGGATGTAGCTGAAATTGAACAAACGAATGCTATCACATCAGCAACTAAGGAGACAGAGGCTGCAAAAAAAGAGCAGGAAGAGAAAGCCAGACCGGAGTTGTCTGATACGGTAGATAACATATCCGAATATGATCGTGACCGGTGCTGGTCAGATTTCCATGGCGATTGCAAGACGTGTTGGAGCAGGCAGAAAAATCGTCATGGGTGATAAGAAAATTGAAAATGCGAAAGCAATCGCTGCGATTATGTGCAGAGTAGGTTTTGATGTCGAACCCGTGGAGATGGATCTGTCATCAAGAGAATCCATCAAAATGCTGATTGCAAGGGCGCAGGAATACGGCGAAATCAAGATGCTGGTCAACGGCGCAGGCGTATCTTCCAGCCAGGCACCGATTGAGGCAATTTTGAAGGTTGACCTCTATGGCACAGCAGTGCTGTTGGAGGAAGTCGGAAAGGCGATTGCGCACGGTGGCGTTGGTGTGACAATTTCCAGTCAGTCCGGCTGGCGTATGCCTGCACTTACAGCTGAAGAGGATGCGCAGCTTGCGACTGCACCGACAGAGGAACTGTTAAAGATTGATCTCCTACAGTCAGAAAATATCCGCGATACGCTTCATGCATATCAGCTTGCAAAGCGATGCAACGAAAAACGCGTGATGGCACAATCTGTCGAGTGGGGAAAGCGCGGTGCGCGGTTGAATGCTATTGCACCTGGAATTATTGTAACGCCGCTTGCCGTTGATGAGTTTAATGGACCGCGTGGGGATTTCTATAAAAATATGTTTGCCAAATGTCCGGCAGGCCGCCCCGGAACAGCCGATGAAGTTGCCAATGTCGCAGAGCTTCTGATGAGTGACAAGGGCGCATTTATCACCGGTTCCACATTCTTAATGGATGGTGGTGCGACTGCAAGCTATTATTATGGTTCACTGCGACCAGAGACAGAATAATTAAGAAAACAAACACGCTGGATACGGCATATAAATCCCTTAGGAACTAAGGGCGCACTTCTATACCTGCCTGATAGCTGGTATGGGGTGCGCCTTTTTTCGCAGTTTATGCGAAAAGGAATTGTGGGAATTCTCCCGGACAAGCCGTTGGCTTGTGATTATCTTTTCTTCCTGCCACGGCCGTTGCCCTTCACAGGTTTGCACAGATCAGAGTAACGATTCAGGATATCGGTGAAGGTCTTAAATTCATATTGCCGTAGCCATGATCTACAGCAATGATTTTGGTGTTTTTGAGTTCTCGCATAAAAATACCTCCGTTTTCGTATTCATTGATTCAGCAGGTTGTACCGGTGTGGTACTGCTTTGCTGTGAGATAAGCATACGAAAATCAGAGGTAAAAGGCATTCAACGGGAGAATATACTTGTTCAGACAATAGAAGGACGTAAGCAGAAAGCCAGAAAAGGAAAATGGAACGGTGGATTTGCTCCATATGGTTATGAATTGGTAAATGGAGAATTACAGATTGCAGAGGATGAAGCAGAGATTATTCATCTGATTTATGACAAATTTATTCATACCAATATGGGGATCACTGTGGTTGCTGCATGGCTGAATCAGCATGGATATAAAAAGAAAAAAAGACAGAACAATACACTGGATGCATTTGCAACTTCCTTTATAAAAGGCGTTCTGGATAATCCGGTATACTGCGGAAAACTGGCTTATGGACGAAGAAAGAACGAGAAAGTTTCAGGAACAAGAAATGAATACCGTATCGTAAAGCAGGAAAATTATATGTTGCATGATGGTATCCATGAAGGAATCATTTCAGAAACAGACTGGGAGCTTGCTCATCAAAAACGGGAAAAACAGATGTGAAATATGAAAAGACGCATAGTCTGGATCATGAGCATATCTTATCTGGAATATTAAGATGTCCTTTATGTGGAAGCGGTATGTATGGAAACGTGAACCGAAAGAAAAAGAAAGACTTGGACAGCAGATGGACAGTCTGGATATCATGGATAAATTTTATGAAAAGAAATATCAGGATATGGAAACACGCTTATACCGTCTGTATGATGAAATTGAAGGTGTGGAAAACAGTATAGAGGAAGTAAAGAACCGCCGGCTGAATATTCAGCAACAGAAAATATCAGAAGAAAACGTCTATCAATTTCTTTTATATTTTGATAAACTATATGATAAGTTCACCGATCTGGAGAAGAAAGAATTTCTTAACAGTTTTGTAGAACAGGTGGACATTTACGAGCAGGAGCAGCCAGACGGCAGATTCCTGAAGCACATAAAGTTCCGTTTTCCAGTGTATTTTGGAGACAGGGAGACACAGGAAATTTGTTGGGACAACGAAAGTACAGTCTCAATCCTAAAACAGGTACAAAGACTGTAGATTAGATGTCGGGGGAAACTCAAGTTTTGGAGGAAATTTGCAATGAAAAAAATAGTGATTTCGATGGCGAAGTTTATATGCTTTTTCATAGGATGGGCAATCTTAGCTGGTGTGCTTCCTATGCCGGATTTAAGTGAACCTGCTGTTTGGAGATTGTGGGCTGAAATTATGCCACTTCTGGCAATTGTGTTTTTTACCTTGATATTTTGGTTGATCGAAAAGAAAAATGTAAAATTGCATCTGACTGATAACCCAACTAATGGAGCACTGCTGGGAATTGTCATGGGGGTACTATGGCTTGCGATTCCTACTTTGCTCATGTACATAACAAAGTGTATTCATTTCGATGGGATGAATGAGGTGAAGCTGTTTCCCGTCTGGATGTTAGCTGCATTTCTAAATGTGATTATGCAGGAGCTTCTTGTTCGAGGGTACTTGTATCAAATGTTGAAGCAAAAGCACAATATAGTTGCAGCGATTATTGTCACAACGGCGCTCTTTACAGCATGTCATGGCGGAGCATTTGAGGCGGGCATTATTCCGGTGGTAAATGTAATTACTATGAGCCTGTTTATGACAGCTGTTCTTGAGTACAGTGGTTCTCTCGTAGCGCCGATTATCATGCATTTCTTATGGAATGGAATTGGAGCCTTGATTTTAGGCGGAGTATCGCTTGCAGATGATTATCCGAGTCTACTTATTACAAGTTTTAGTGGAAACGAAATCTTATCTGGAGGAGCTTGTAAAATTGAAGGAAGTATTTTTGTTTTGGTTGTAAATATTGTTTTGACAGTACTTTGTGTTTCTTTGAATAGCAAAAAGCTAAAATATACTGGACTTTAAATATAGTTTTATTGATGCACAACTTCCAGTTCTTAAAAAAGCTCCCCATCACCGGATAGATTCCAGAGCGTGTCTGAAAAATCATTCCTGCAATCTGCACACCTCAATTTACGGTAT
>CAVFRH010000136.1:0-11972 GCA_963624695.1 bacterium | reverse complement strand
TGCACAACTTCTTCCTGCGGAAGAATGATTTACATCTACCCTGAAAAAAATCTTCATTCTGATTTACTGCTTGCAGGGATTGCACAGCTGCTCACGGTCATAGTATAGAAACGCTTCACAAAATACTTTGTCGGAACTTTTCCTCTGAGTGTCAGATATCCCTGTTCTTCCAGTTCCTTATTCAGATTGCCAATGATCTCATAAGCCGATGTCTGTTTTACCTCCAGAAGCTCACATATATCAGCTGCCTTTAAAAATAATTTGTTTTGCATAATCAGTACCTCCTGTATTTTGAATATTTATCTCTTCATATACTCTGTACTGGCAGTCACAAAACCAGACATCCTTTTCCGAATTTTTGCAAATTATTTTAATTTCACAGTCTCCATACATGTCACTGCTGGAACATGGAGTTTATATCATCGAAAAAAGGGTACAAAAAAACAGTCTGCCCCGACGGAAAATATTTCCATCAAAACAAACTGTTCTTTATTCACGCTAATTATATTTTCTGAGCATACTTACTTTTTGCGAAAATTTTGGATAACTCCGGAATGAAAACAAAGGAAAAAAATATATTTTCACTCCATTTGCACTCCACCGGAACATCTGGACACCCCACAAAGCCTTTATTTATGGGCTTTTTCGCAATTTTGTCCGCTACTCAAACTCGCTCATGCAAAGAAAATCTTAAATAATTTTGTATAGTGCATTTCGTTTGAATTATCTCAAATATTTTCATTACCCGGATGATTTTGGCTATCCGATTTTTTGTTGCCATTCTGTTGCCAGATCAGTCTCCGAGCCTATCCAGCAATATTTGATAATGCCGCTGTCCGATATGGCGTCCTGCACGCTGCAATCCGTTTACACATTCTTTGACTTCATCCGCTGTCAGCTCCTGTTCTTCATAAGCAGCCATGAGAATGCCGATTGTTCCCATGATTTTAAGTCCCATCTGCGCTGACACATTTCTCCCTTTTGCCTCATCCATCAAAAGAAGATCTGCTTTCCATTCATCTGTTAAAACAATCGCCTCGCTCTCGCCTTGATCAAGCCCCGTTGCTCTCCGCAATAAGCTTGCAGCTTCCGAATTTGCCACCGATTTTACAACAATGAATTTCTTCTGGCGTATCTGATCCGCTTCCAGCCGAAATCTCTCATCCACCGTTAGTTCACTGAATACGGCATCCGGTATCAGCACCTTGCCAAATAGCTTTTCCAGCAAATCTATTCTGTTGATTTTAAGAAGAGATATCAGCGGAGTCGTATCAGATACAACGATCATACCGCAGCCTCCTTCTTTTTCAATTCTCTGAAGGTATTTAATTCCGTGTCCAGATCATCCATCGTCATATCCAGGTAAGAATAACCAAGCTTATCATACAAATCAATCAACTCCGACTTCCTGATTCCAAGGATTTCTGCTGCACGCCCGTGAGATATGGTTTGGTTCAGTATATAAGGATACAGAAGCAGTGCATTTCTTGTAAGCTCAGTTTCCGGATTTACAGCCACCAAATATTTCGACATCCCCACCGGTATCTGAATTGTGATAGATTCTGTTGTTACCATAAAATCACATCCTCTCTAATAGCTTTCAGTTTACTTCAACCAACTTCTCAATCTCAGCCTTATACTCCATCAGCTTTAAAAGATATTCCGGCATCTTGCGTTTGCCTGCTTCCCAGTCTGTCATCGTACGATATGGAATATCAAAGTATTCGCAAAATTCCCTGCGATTCATTCCCATGGAAATTCTGAGATCTCTTACTTCTTCTGAAATCATAGTGTTCCACCTCTTACTATGATAATACCATCATTGATGCGTCGCGTCAACTTTTATACTCTTATTCGCAAGGTAATTGATCCGCCTGTTCTTTGAAATGGATTTTTTCCGTTCCTGCTGCAATGGCAGTTTCATAATACCAACATTTATGATTGATAAAATCCAGCGTTTTTTGCAGGTCTTTCATCTGTGCTTCTACTGCTCTTTTTCGTTCCAGAAACATTTCATAGCGCTCCTGCAGGGAGTCATCCCCCATCAACACCCATTCTGAAAATTGCCGAATATCCTTGATGGACATGCCCGATTTTTTCAGGCATTCAATGACCCGCAACATTGCAATGTCTCCATCGGAGAACATTCGATAACCGGATTCTCTTCGCTCCATAAAAGGCAGCAAGCCCTGTTTGTCATAATACCGCAGTGTAACAGGGGTCAAATTTGTAAGCTCCGCGGCTTGCTTGATTGTATAAGCCATATCAGCTCCTCCCAAATAAATATATTGACATAACTGTTCAGAGCCAACTTCTAAAATGTTTCGCATTTCCTCGGTGTGGCGTATCCGCCAACTACGAAAAACTTGTTTGACTTTGAACAATTACATATTGACTTTAACCTCAAGGTTAATGTTACGCTATTATCATAGAAATGTCAACAGCGCAAGCAAGTGAAAGGAGCGATCAGTTATGAGTTATACATGGAATCTTCCCACAAAGGTACTGTTTGGTGCGGGAAAGGTAAAAGAATTAGGCAATGAAAAAATGCCCGGTAAAAAGGCATTGTTGGTAATCTCCAGCGGAAAATCCGTCAGGGAAAACGGTGCGTTGATTGCCGTGGAGCAGGGACTGACTGCGGCAGGCGTGGACTATGTCGTGTTTGATAAGATCCAGTCTAATCCATTGGAGCCGACGATCATGGCGGGAGTGGAGTGCACTCGTCAAAATGGCTGTGATTTCGTGATCGGTCTTGGCGGCGGCTCCGTTCTGGATTCTGCCACCATTATCTCTGCAATTGCACCACAAAAAGAAGGACGGGTCTGGGACTATGTGCAGGGCGGCACAGGCGGAGGAAAAAAGCTGGCAGAACAGCCGCTGCCTTATATTGAAATCACAACCAGTGCTGGTACAGGAAGTGAGGTAGACTGCTGGGGTGTTGTAACAAATCCAGACACGCATGAAAAAATCGGATTTCAGGGGGCTTATCCTGAGCTGGCTATAGTTGATCCAGAGTTAATGCTGTCTGTACCTCCAAAATTTACAGCATATCAGGGATTTGATGCACTGTTTCATAGTGTGGAAGGATTTTTATCAAAGTTCTGTAATGAAGCAGCAGAAATGGTAGAACTTGCAGCTATCAGAAATATAGCAGAGTATCTGCCTCGTGCAGTGCAGGATGGACAAGACATAGAGGCAAGAACGAAGGTCGCCTTTGCAAACACTATGAGCGGCTATTCTATGGAAGTGTGCTCCTGTGTCAGCCAGCACGCTATGGAACATGCACTTTCCGGATATCATCAGGAACTCCCCCACGGTGCAGGCTTAATTATGATTTCCCAGCAGTATTTTACACGATGGATTGAGGAACATGTCTGCGATGAACGCTTTGTAGAACTGGCAAAGGCCATGGGCATCTCAGATGCAAAGGAGCCTATGGATTTCATTGTTGCACTGAAAAGCCTGATGGCAGAATGTGGGGTAGATGACCTGAAAATGAGCGATTACGGTATCCGCCCGGAAGAATTTTCACAGATGGCAAAGGATGCCAAAAGCACAATGGGTGTATTGTTCTTCTGTGATCGATTTGAATTGACGGATGATGACGTGGTTCATATTTATCAGAAATCATATCGCTGAGGAGGAGTAAAATGAAGCTCTATACTGTAATTACCGGGGCAAGCTCCGGTATCGGAAAAGAGGCGGCAAAGGTATTTGCTGCACATGGTAAAAATCTGGTTCTCGTTGCCCGCCGACAGGAAAGGCTGAAGCAATTAAAAGAAGAAATTCAGAGGCGTTTCCCGGAAATTGATGTGATGGTTCAGACAGCAGATTTGTCTAAACCAGAAGAAGCATACAGGCTCTATGAATCGTTGAAACCCTATACAATTAACACATGGATTAACAATGCCGGACGTGGTTATCAAAGCAAAATTGCGGATCAGGATTCTGAAATTGCGATACAGATGATCCGCCTGAATGTAGAAGCTCTTACAATCCTCTCTACTTTGTATGCTCATGACCATCAGGACATGGATGGTACCCAGTTGATCAATGTATCATCTGTGGCTGGCTATATGATTTTTCCTGATGTGGTTACTTATTCCGCTTCCAAATACTATGTCAGTGCGTTTACGGAAGGACTGGCGCAGGAGCTGAAAAACGGAGAGCATAAGCTGCAAGCCAAAGTGCTTGCACCTGCCGCTGTTCAAACAGAATTTGCACAGGTGGAACAGAACATGGATTCCTTTGATTATGATAAAGCATTTCCACATTATCACACTGCCGCGCAAATGGCACAGTTTTTATGGGAATTGTATGAAAGTGATAAATGTGTTGGTTCCGTAAAATTTGAACCATTCACATTTTGTCTTGACGATCCACGCTATCCGTATCTTGGATAAGGCAAAAATCCGATTCTTCTGTGACCAAAGAGCCCCAGCATCCTATTCGCGAGCTGCACTTGGCTTAGAGAAACGAAATACTTCGAACAGGAGGCCAGAAATGAAAAAACACAGAGGCCACATATTATTCATAGCCTTAATTTATATATCAACGATATTAGCCGGATGTACAGACGAGGCTTTTGCGCTGGAATCAACAGACGCAAGTCCTGCCGAACTACAGGAACAATCAGAAGCTTCTTCCTTTATTGCAAAGACTATCATGCAAAATGTCGAGCTTGGCATTGTGCCGGAAAGATATTATGAACCAGCTGAACAACAAGGCACTTTAGAAGCCTTAACTTACAACACAAAGGATTACATTGGTGATGATAAAGCCATTCAGAGCAAAGCCACTGTCTATCTGCCGTTCAGCTATGATCGGGGTGATTCTTCCACCCGGTATAACATACTATATCTCCAGCATGGAGCTTATGGAAATGAGCAGACATGGATGTATGAATACGGGGACAGCTTCAAGAACATGATCGACCACATGATTGAGGACAAGCTGATCCCGCCGCTGATCATCGTCATGCCGTATCTTCCCTCCGGCAGCGAATGGTATCATGACACAACACCAATTTTCTATTCTAAGGAACTGAAAAACTATTTGATGCCAGCTGTGGAGGCTCATTATCACACTTATGCCGAGAACACCTCCGATGCCGGTTTTGAAGCGTCCCGCTCCCATAGAGCCTTCGGTGGCTTCTCCGCCGGTGGTACGACAACCTGGCGCGTGTTTTTGGAGGGATTGGATCGTTTCGCATATTTCATGCCGATGAGCGGCGGTCTGACATTGGGCGGCGACGGCTCCACGGATACGAAAGATGCTGCACTGCTTGCCGATGCAGCAATGTCCTCCGGTTATGGCAAGCGAGATTACTACGTATTCTCCGCAACCGGCACCCAGGATGTTGCCTATCAGGGACTGACTGCGCAAATAGAATCCATGAAGACCCTGACAAACACCTTTGACTACACGCAGACCGGGTTTGCAGATGGAAATCTCATGTACTACACCGTCGAAGGCAACCGTCACGATTACCAATACACCTATGAATATGTTTTTAATGGGCTGCAATGCCTGTTTTCTTGGTTTGAAAGGAGCTAAATCACATGAAAAGAAAATTTTTACCCGTATTGACAGCAAGTATTTTGGGGTTATCCGTGGCAGGCTGCGGTCAAGCAACAAATGCGCCGACTTCCGGCGAAGAACTGACCAGCGAAGCGCCAACAACAGAGGCAGCATCTTCAGAAGAAACCTCGGCAGAAGAAACTTCTGAAGACGCTGCGCCGGCAGGCCCGCCTGCACCGGTAGATACCGGCGTCAAGAAAGCAGACGGCAGTCCGGTTATGGATAACTTCGCCTTCTTTGCTTATCAGGGAGATGATGCCCTGCCGCATGAATTCCACAATGTCGAAAACGGACAGACTGTCTACATGACGACCGATATCAGCCCGGAAGGTTTGCTGAAAATTTATGATTCGCTGGGCGTAAATCTGCAGGGGAATGTCGCTGTAAAGCTTTCCACCGGTGAAAACGGCAGCAACTATCTCGATCCTGCACTGATCAAGGATCTGGTTCAATCATTAAACGGCACGATCGTGGAGTGCAACACCGCCTATGGCGGAAATCGTTCAGAAACCGCGATGCACCGTCAGCTTGCAGAGGATCATGGCTTTACCGCCATCGCAGATGTAGACATCATGGATGCAGACGGGGATATGCAGATTCCGGTGACCGGGGGCACCTATCTGACCACAGATTATGTCGGCAGTCATCTGGCGAATTATGATTCCATGCTGGTGCTGTCACACTTTAAGGGACATCCACAGGGCGGCTTCGGCGGTGCCATCAAAAATATTTCCATCGGAATCGGCTCCGGTGCCCACGGGAAGAGCAATATCCACAGCGGAGGCACCTCATTGGATACCGGTTCATCCTCTCCTGACATCAACGCGTTCCAGTCCTCTATGGCAGAGGCCGGTTCCGCTGTACGGGATTACCTCGGCGCAGAAAACATGGTCTATATCAGTGTCATGAACCATTTGTCCGTGGATTGTGACTGCGTTGAAAATCCGACCGAGCCGGATATGCATGATATTGGTATTTTTGCATCTACCGACCCTGTGGCCTTGGATCAGGCTTGTGTCGACCAGGTATATATGGCCGATGATGACAATGCTTCTCTGATCTACCGTATGGAATCCAGAAATGCTTTTATGTCCCTGAAGCACGGAGAGGAAATCGGACTTGGCAGCCGTGACTACACTCTGGTAAGCATCGATGAATAAGGATTGGAACGGGCAAAAGGAGGCTTGACTATGCTGAAAACTTTGCAGCGAGAGTTCATCTATCTTTGGTATTATTTTGATGTACAGTTTCGGCAGATTTTTGGATACTGGGTACTCGGTATTGTGATCGGCTCTGTGATCTCTGTTTTCGCCAAAGATAAGATCCACAGCCTGTTTGCAAAGATGAACGAAAAAAAGTGGGGCCTACTTGGCGTGATCCCCGCAAGTTTGCTTGGTATTGCTTCACCACTCTGTATGTATGGAACGATCCCGATTGCCGCATCTTTTGCCAATAAGGGAATGCGACAGGATTGGCTTGCCGCATTTATGATGAGTTCAGTTCTGCTCAACCCACAGTTAATTGCATACAGCACAGCGTTAGGCGGTACTGCATTGGCGGTTAGAATTATTTCCTGCTTCTTGTGCGGAGCAGCAGCCGGGCTTCTTGTCCATTTCTTTTATCAGGACAGACCTTTCTTCTCATTTGGAAAATTTGAGGAGCCTGTCAGCCATGATACCGATCCCAATATGCTTCTGCGGCTGCTGAAAAACATCTGGCGTAATATCAAGGCAACCGGGCCTTATTTTCTGATTGGCGTACTGCTTTCTGCAATATTTCAACGATATGTGCCGACGGACGCATTTGTATCTCTATTCGGCAGCAACGAGGGCTTCGGTATACTGATGGCTGCCACGGTCGGCGTTCCCCTCTATGTCTGCGGAGGTGGAACGATCCCGTTGCTCATGGAATGGCTTGCAAACGGCATGAGTCTCGGAAATGCAGCCGCATTTATGATTACCGGGCCTGCCACAAAAATCACCAATCTCGGCGCACTGAAAAGTGTATTGGGAATCAAGCGGTTCTGCCTGTATCTTCTGTTTGTGATGGGATTCGCATTTTTAACAGGTTTAATCGTCAACCTGTTATAGAAATCTACGTTTTTATCTCATCTAACACTTTGTATGGCAAACATCAAATATTGTCTTATGTAAATGCCACCGGCACAGGAACCTCATCCTGCGCCGGTGCTTTCTTTATCATCTCTCACTCTCCTGCAAATACTTTTTATCTTGCGGTCTGTCAAAGAGAGCCCCCATACCGTTTCGCGAGATGGTCTCCTCGTACTGTTCCACTGTTTTGCGAAGTTCGGCATTTTCCCGTTCCAGATCAATCCTGTGCAGCTGCCTCTGCACTGACTTGTAGGAAAGCAACTCCTTCTTCAGTGCAGAGACTTCATCTGTCAGCTTTCGGATCTGCGCATTTGCAGCGTCCAATGCCCTCTGCAGCTTTAATTCCTTCTTCTCATGGATTACAAGTTTCTTTGCCATCGCTGCCAGCTTCTCGAAGACGCTGCGCTCCACGGATACCTTGGAAGTGAAGGGGATGGATTTCACTTCAGCTTCGATCTTGCTGATATCCTGCAGCTCGGACTGCTGATTCTCCATCTTTTCCATTTTCCGATCGAGCTTCGCCACCAGCTGCGCCTTCTGCTGACTCTCCTGGGTCAGCTCCGCCAGTCTGTCCTTCTCCTTCTGTACCTTGAACTGGGTAACCGTCAGATGCTCCTCGGAGCTTCCGCGTTCCCCTCGTTCAATGTCGTCATACCCGGTTTCCTTCATGTGTCGAAAGAAATCGTCCTGCAGCACACTGTAGGATTTTCGTAGAACCGGTTTGCCCTTAGTGCTCATGAGTGGATTCCCATGCTCATCCAGCGCCGCCTTCGATTCCCACTTTTTGCTCATACTGACCTGGTGAATGGTTTCCTTTACCGTGCCGACCAACGTCTTGTCCTTGCACCGCTTTGTCCAGAGAATCTGTTTCTCCACCACCGGTACGTAGACCACATGGAGATGATAGTGGTAGACGTCCTCGCCCAGCGCATCCGACATCGCCCGGTTCCGTTCATCTGCATGCATTACCGCTGACAGGATATACTGCTCACCTCCCACGATCTTGATCGCACTCTTATAGGCTTCTTCATTAAGTTATCCTGTATTTCTTCTGTAGTCTTGGAAACCGCTTTTTCTTCCTGTTTGTTTACACAGGATTTCTTTTTCGGTTTTCTTCCTCTACTACACTGTACTGTCGGCTGGATATAGTCATGTAACATCCCCATTCTCTGCTCATAGGCTTCCTGTAAGACCGCCATGTCAAGGCTTTCCTTTTGGTTTAGGATAGCGATTTCCTGTGCATCATGTACCAGTGAAACTGCAATACTGATTATCCTGGCACTGTGTTCATAAAGCCACCTGACAATCCCTTCTGTAAGCTCTGTATGGTTCTTCACATACTGATACCGAAACAAGGTATCACATACTTTATAGAAATAGGAATCATACGGCAATGCCGTGTATTTTAATCCCAGACTTCTACATGCTAACTGGATTGCCTGTCCAAAGAAAATCTCACTCTCAGGAGTTCCTATCATCCCTATACTGATTCCACTGTTATTGATTAGCTGTGTCAGAGAACCTATCAGACTTTTGCCATTTTTGCTGTTTACTACATTCTGGATTTCATCAATAATCAGTAACCCAATGTGATTTAAACAAACCTGACTGACCGTCCCAATGAGCATATCTATTGTAGCCCTTGCCCTCAGTGCATTTTTGTAATACGTTGTTTCTAATTCATCATCGACTTTCCTTAAAATTTCCAGCAACATTCCTTTTACAGAACTGTCATACGGACATTGTACGGTGATACATGGAATGATTTTTACATAAGGTTCTTCTAACTGAATTATCTGATTTGCCATGATAAGATTTAAAGCTCTGGAAATAGCAGAAGACTTTCCTATCCCACTTGTGCCAATGATTGTAAAGCTGTCAGAACCGCCAATAATGCCACTGTACTGTTGATTCCCACGGCTGTTCGTTGCTTCACTCATATTTCTTTTATTGCTGTTCATCTGCTGTACCGCCAGCTTCGTTCCTTTTTTCTGTAAAGAACGCAAAATTGCCAGATACAATTTACTGTAGATTTCTGCTGACATCTGAGATGGAAGATAAATGTTGTACAAATCAGAAAGTTTCATCAATCGTTCTGCATCCGAACCGTTCCGGCATACTTCTTCCTCATACACCGGAAGAATTGACATTTTCTGTATCAGTTCCTCTCCTGATAACATCTCAGGCAGTTTTTCAATCAATCTCATTGCATCAAACATTATTCTTCACACTCCTTTACATAATCTTTGTGGATACGGTTCTACTCTTTCTTTGGATTGTTCCGTATATCTTTTAATCTCAGGGATTTTTTCGGCATTGCCATATTGACTACATTTTCTATGTTTCTTGCAAGCTGTACCTGTGCCTGTAAACTCGCTTCACTTCCTGTCTGGATTCTCTCTCTTGTCTTTGTCTGTATTTCCTGTACGGTTTCCAGATTTACTCCATCAAATCGGCTCTCTATCAGGTCAAATTTCACATACCGTCCATTCTTTTCTATCACCCATACATTCGATACATCATCTGGATTATAAGCGACTGTAACCTCACCGCCTGTCAGATACTTTTCTGTATAATTGTCATGTCTGTATCGCAATTTATTTACCCTAAGTCCAAACCTGCCAAATCTCCCTATTGTCCGTGGCATCAGACACATGATAAGTTCTTCTTTTGATACTGTTAGAAGATTTGCTCCAACCTCTTTTTTCCCATAATTCCATATCTCACTTGCATACGGATTTATCTTCTTTTCCAGCATTTCTTTTGTAAAAGGAAAGTTTTCTAATGTTCTGGAAGTATTGTAGTAAATGATGCAGTACAGGAGAATCTTTTCAAACTGTTCTAAAGTAAGACACGCATCTTTTCTGTAATCATGCGAACCTCTTTCCTGAAAGTCTGGTTCTATCACACCTTTTCCCTTTAGATACGGTTTATAGATACTCTGTATCACATCAAAGAACTTTTCTACAGAACCTTTCAGTTCCGGGCGGTACGCTGGAAGATTGATGATAGATACTCCAAGGTCTGTTAGCTGTTCAAAATTCTCAGACGCATACTCCGCACCTTTATCTGTAACCAGTGTTCCCGGAAGTTCTTTACAATTCCAGTCTTTTTCTGTAATGTCGATTCCATACTTTCTACAATGCTCCACCTTATCGGTTATCACATTCAGCATAAGTCCTCTCAGGCTGTAGATGCCACTCTCCCAGCCTAACGAATAACCGCAACATATGGAACTATACGCATCAATACAGGCAGTCAGAACAGGTCTTCCAATCAATTCTCCACGTTCATTTATAAGGTATATATCACAAATGGTAGAATCTAACATAGCCATTCCTATACTGCTGGCAAACTCCTGTACTCCCTCACCTAATAACGGTCTTCTGTTCCTCTGATACTTTTTCACTCCCTCTCTGGATATATAAAAGTTTTGCTGCTTCTTTGTCTTTTTATAGAAATATCGGAACTGATGAATAGATGGATGTGGTAACAATGTTCCCTCTGCATCTGTGTACTTTTCTTTGAGCATCATGGTATAAGCTGTTGTCAATGTATTCTGGTTCTTTGTGTAAAAGAATTTGTTCAAAGACCACCGCATTATCTTTTCATCTCTGCTCAGTTCTTTTTCTTTCTTTTCTTTCGGTGCAAGTACAGAAATATCCTGATAAACCAAGTATAAACAAAGTGTGTTTCGTATCGTCTGTTTGCTGTAATTCTTCAACTCTGCGATTGACCGTATCATACGGCTGCGTTCTTTTTCATCCCCGATAAAAGGCAAAATCCCGGCTATCAGTGAATAATGTTCCTGTATGTACTTTGAGGTAGTGGATAATGCTGTATCCGTTTTTGATGGATAAATATTAGTGATTTCCCATAGTTCCTGCTCTGTTAATGATTTCCAGTCCTTAAACTGCTCCTTGTCTTTCCATTGCGGCATTGTCCTTTTTATACAGTCAATCACAAGAAAAGAGGATTCTTTTACTTCTAATATCCTGACAATCTTTGTATTGTCCTGCGTTCCTAAAATCTTATTCTTCTCCATCAATCACCAGCCCCCAGTCCTGTACGCCCAATCTCATCCAATACACTCTACTTGCATCCAGAAGTTTCACGGTCATAGGTTTCATAAGATATTTTTCCTCTACACACTCCCTCACCATTAGATGATTTCCTGTCTTCTTACAAACAAAATCCGAAGTGTATTCTCCCATTTCCAGCCCATCCAGTAATACATTACATTGTATTTCCTTTATCTCCTGATTTTCTTCCAGCATACCC
>CAVFRH010000135.1:0-3969 GCA_963624695.1 bacterium | reverse complement strand
AAACGGAGAGGTGACACTTCTCTATACAAACGACATACATGGATATATTAACAACAAAAATACAGACGAGAACGGAAACGAAACGGATGGACTTTCTTATGCCAATGTGAAGGCCTTAAAGGACTCCTTGACAGAAGAAGGGAAAAATGTACTTCTGGCAGATGTCGGAGATCATTTGGCAGGTGCGGTATACAGCGGAATATCAGAAGGGGAAGATATGATCCAGCTGATGAACAAAACCGGATATGATATCGCAACCATCGGAAATCACGAATTTGATTACGGCAGGGAAAAGGCTTTCGAACTGATGGAGTCAGCGGATTTTCCATATGTTTGCTGTAACTTTTACAATGCAGACTCATCACTTGTCTTTCCAGCCTATGAGGTTTTGGAAAGCGGAGGGATAAAAATCGCCTTTATCGGCATTACAACACCGGAAACAATTACAAAATCTTCTCCCAGTTATTTCCAAAATGCAAAAGGGGAGCAGCTTTACACGATAGCCGCAGGCGATGATGGACAGGAACTTTATGATGCGGTGCAGCAGGCCATTGATGAGGCAAAACAGGAGGCGGATGTAGTCATTGCTTTAGGGCATCTTGGATCAATCGAGTATTCGGCTCCTTATCGAAGCACGGATGTAATTGAGCACACCAGTGGACTGGACGCTTTTCTGGATGGACATTCCCATACAGTTATGGAAGAAAATTATGTAAAAGACAAAGATGGCAATGAAGTTTTGTTAACACAGACCGGCTGCTATTTTTCCGCCATCGGAGAGGCAGATATAAAAGTGACAGACGGACAGGTAGAGATCAGTACTTCCCTGATCAGCTCCTATGACGAAAAAGATGAAGAGGTGCAGGAAGCGGTAGATGCAGTAGTTCAGAAAACAGAGGACGCACTGGGCGAAACCATAGCACAGGACAGCACGGCTTTTTATATCAATGAACCTGGTACGGAAACCAGAATAGTCCGGAAGCAGGAAACAAATCTTTCCGATCTGGTATGCGACAGCCTTTATTATTATTTTAATGACTATCTGAAAATGGATTGCGACATTGCCCTCCAGAATGCCGGAGGAATCAGAGCAGATATGACAGATGGAATCCACACCTATATGGACTGTAAAACGGTTCTTCCATTTGGAAATGTGATCTGCATGGTAAAATTAAGCGGACAGCAGATAAAGGATGCCTTGGAGTGGGGGGCCAGAAACCTTCCGGCTGAAACAACACTTTTGTTTGGAAGCGGAATCACTTATAAGATAGATACAAGCATAGAATCCAGTGTACAGGAGGACAGCAGCGGTGCATGGGCAGGCGCTCCTACAGGAGAATACAGAGTATACGATATTCAGGTATACAACAAGAAAAAGGCACAATATGAGCCAATCGATCTGGACAAGACTTACAATGTAGCCGGAGCAAATTACATTTTACGAAATGAAGGGGATGGATTATCCATGTTCAAAGATGCAGAACTGGTAATTGACTATGTGGCAGAGGACTACATGGTGCTGGCAGACTATGTAAAGGTCTTTACAAACAGCTCCGTTTCCAGCGAAAATTCTCCTTTAAGCGGTTATATGGGCCTTTTGATTGATTATGAAAATCCATATGGAGCCGGACGAATCGAGATCAAGTAAAGAAACTTTGTCCCGGAAGCTATTGCAAAGGAAAATTGGATATATTAAAATGAAAACGGTTGTATGATGTTTTCGTACATAAGGGGGAAAGAATGAAATATTGCACACAATGCAAGAAGGAACAGAAGGGGACCTTCTGCGGTACATGCGGTCAGAAACTGATCGAGATTGATCCAAGTCAGCTCAGACAAAATCAATACGGACAAAATCCATACAGTCAGTCACAGGCTGTACCGACCTGGTTTACCGGAACGTTTTACAGCTATGTAACGGCAGGGCTTTGGGCTCTCTTTGCTGTATTTATCTTCTTTTTGGGAGTGATAAAGCTTTCGGCAATGGGATTTGACGTGGAGTTTACCATATTCAAGCTTGGTGAACTCGCGGATATGGCAGAAACCTATGTAAATATCAACGTAGGACAGATCTTTATTTTTATCATTCCGGTTATCTTTCCGATTTTTGGAATTATAAACAGTTTGTGTAAGATAGAAACAGGGAAAAAAGCATTCTCAAATCTGATCTGTGCAGTGATTGGAGCAGTTTTTTATCTTATTTTAATCCTTGCAGCAATCGCAAAGATAAAGGGAACCATTTCAAGCGCAGTAAATTTGACACAATCCCTTATGGGCACAGAGGTAAGTGATGTAACTGTGTTTTTAAATGCAATTAAACCGGGGTCGGCTTTGATCGGAGTTATAATTGTTTGTGCAGTAATTGCTGTATTTTCCTATTTTGCAAAAAAGAAAAATGTAAGATAAAAGTCAGTTAGAGCCGCTTGAGAGTATTTTCAGTACTGTATTTGCGAAGATATTCTTATGCGGTTCTTTTATGAAAAGGGTAAGGCAAATGAAAGAATCAATGATGAAATATTTTCGGGTTATTGGTCAGATTCATTCCGTTGTGGAAAAGGCAGATAATCTGGAAGAAGCTTTAAAAAGCGGACTTCACATTATCTTAGATACCTGTGGAGCAGATGGGGCAGTAATCTGGTATGAAGACAAGGAAGGTGACAAAAAGCTGCATCCATATTACTGGATCTGTCCTTTGGATTTTACATCCAAGACCCAGGAGAGTGGAGATGGAATTGTAGGCGGTGTTTACAGCAGCGGACAGAGAAGCTACATTCCGGATTACCGCAGCAGAAGAGACGCTCAGACAGACGACATTTTTGAGGGACTGGATATTAACTCCATGGTATGTGTTCCACTGGAGACAAAATACGAAAAAATGGGTGTGCTGCAGTTTATCAACACAGGAGATTCAAAGCCCTTTACGGATGAAGAGGCAGATATCTGCGAGATTATGGCTTCCATGATCGCCCTTGGAATTGATGAAAACCAAAAACTTTGGCAAAGCTGGAAAACCAGCAATGTAATATTAAGTGTCCGGGACATCAAGCGTTCCTTTAAGAATGGAGAAGTGGTAACACAGGTTTTAAAGGGTGTAAATCTGGATGTCTATGAAGGAGAATTTCTCGCACTTTTAGGAGAATCCGGATGTGGAAAATCCACACTTTTAAATATTATCGGTGGAATGGATCAGGCAGACAGCGGAAGCTTTACCTATATGGGAAAGGATCTTTCAAAGGCCAGTCAGGCCCAGCTTACGGATTACCGCCGGGACAACATCGGCTTTATTTTTCAGAACTATAATTTAATGCCAAATTTAAATGCCAGTCAGAATCTGAATCTCATTGGAGAACTGGTAAAGGATCCATTGAGTGCAGACGAAGCACTGGAGCTGGTAGGATTAAAAGAAAGAAAGAAAAATTACCCTTCCCAGCTTTCCGGCGGACAGCAGCAAAGAGTTTCCATTGCAAGAGCCTTGGTAAAGAAGCCAAAGCTGATTTTTGCAGATGAACCAACAGCGGCTTTGGATTATACCACCAGTATTGAAGTGCTCTCGGTTTTGGAAAAGGTCGTGGCAGCAGGAACAACGCTTGTTATGGTAACTCACAATGAAGAGATTACACGAATGGCAAACAGAGTCATTCGAATGCGAAACGGAAGAACCTATGAGGTGACAATCAACCGCCACCCGGTAAAGGCGGAAGAACTGGTTTGGTAATATGAAGAAGACACAGCTGATAGAACTTATAAAAAATATAAAAAGTACATTTGTATCCTTCTTTTCAATCCTGATGTTTGTTGCACTGGGAGTGGCTGTTTTTGTTGGAATGAGCTGGACCAGTACAGGACTGAAGCAGGCAATCCACCAAGAGGCGGAGACAGGAAATTTTTACGATATAAGGATTTTGTTTCCCTATGGATTTTCCACAGAGGATCTGGAAAAGCTAAGTCAGGTGTCAGGTGTAGACAAGG
>CAVFRH010000134.1:0-36032 GCA_963624695.1 bacterium | reverse complement strand
AGTTTCTTACCTTTTTTTGCTGAAAACTTTGTGAAACATTTCGTGATTTCTTATAAAATTTGTGCGTGAAATTTTTGAGATATTAGCGTATAATGGCTTGTGCGCAGGATTCGTATATCGGTAGTATATCAGCTTCCCAAGCTGAGGAGGCGGGTTCGACTCCCGTATCCTGCTTGCCCTAGGGACCATAACCCCGGGGTTTTTTTATGTTACTTTATTTTAAGAAGGAGAACTATTATGAAAGATTTAACACAGGGCAGGCCCTTAAAGCTGCTGCTGCTTTTTTCTCTTCCCATTTTGATTGGGAATCTTTTTAATGTGGCCTACAGCCTTGCAGACACCCGCATTGTAGGCTCATTTGTGGGAAATAATGCTCTGGCAGCCGTTGGCTCTGTCAGCGCTTTGAACGACCTTTTACTCTATTTTTTGATTGGAGTGGCAAACGGTTTTGCGGTTATCAGTGCCACCTATTTCGGAATGAATGACAAAGACAGTGTAAGAAGAGTATTTTCACACGCTCTTTTATTCGGTATGCTGATTACCATTCTGGTTGTGCTTGGCTGCTTTCTTTTTATGCACCAGATTCTTGGCGTCTTAAATGTAAGCAGTGAACAGTATACAGATTCCTACACTTACATCTGCATTATCCTGGTAGGTCTTATTTTCAGCAGCTTTTACAACATTCTGGCTGGAATCCTGCGCTCGATTGGAGACGCCTTTACGCCTCTTTTCTTCCTGATTCTGGCAGTTGCCTTAAACATTGGTCTCGATCTGCTTTTTGTTGCAGTCCTTCCCTTTGGTGTTGCCGGTGCTGCCTGGGCTACGGTTTTCTCACAGGCAATTTCTGCCCTTAGCTGCTTTATATATACCTGGATCAAATATCCCTTTCTGCATGTTTCCAGAAAGGATTTCCGTCCAGATATCCTTCTTTTAAAGAAGCTTCTGCCTGCCGGATTTTCCATGGGACTGATGTCCTGTCTGGTTTACTTTGGAACCGTAACCTTGCAGACAGCCATCAATTCCCTCGGCACCAATACCATTGTTGCCCATGCAGCCACCAGAAAACTTTTCAGCCTGCTCATTACTCCTTATGTTGCCCTTGCTACCGCCATGTCCACCTTTACCGGACAAAATTACGGTGCAAAAAGGCTTGATCGTGTAAAGAGCGGCTTAAAAGGTGCTATGCTGATTTCTGTCTTCTGGGCTCTGGTCTGCCTGCTGATTGCCTACACCCTTGCACCTATGCTGATCCAGGCCATTACCGGAACTTCGATCCAGGAGGTCATTGACCTTGGAAGTCTTTACCAGAGAGTAAATATTCCATTCTTTCTCATCACTGCTTCCATTACCCTGCTTCGAAATATGCTGCAGGGACTTGGAGACCGGCTTACCCCCATTGTATCCAGCGGAATCGAGCTGGTGGGAAAGGTTGTCATTGCCCTGACCCTGACTCCCATCATTGGATACTGGGCCATCATCCTTTCCGAACCCATTGTCTGGATCATTATGGTCATTCCTTTGATCATCAGCTCTGCAAAACGGCTTCGCCGGACAAATTGAAACTGATTTTTATGTTTTTCTTGCCATCCTGCCCGGATGGCATTTATTATCTTAACTGTAATTATTATTCAAAAGAATACAAATTAAAGAAGGAGAAATTTATGCACAAGAAACACTTAAAATCCGTCATCAGCCTTTCCCTGGCTGCTGTACTTTCTCTTCTAACCGCCTGCGGCAGTACAGGAAGTCAAAGTTCATCCGCTAGTCAGCAGGCTTCCAGCTCAGCATCTTCTGTTGTATCAGAAAGCACTTCTGCGAGCAGCTCCAGTGAAGATGCCTCTGCAAAGCCACCGGTATACACCGATGCAGTGCCCCTTTCCGACAGAAGCAGCGATACCTTTAACGAAGCAGCCTTCGAGGCATGCTGTCAAAAATTTTCAGAACTCAGCCAGAGTGAAGGAAATGAAGACCAGCTCTTTTCCCTTTACGATGAGATCGTAGACTGGCTGGACTGCCTGAGTAGTGATCAGGGTCTTGTCTTTTTTAACTACAATCTCGATGTTACAAATACTCAGCTTGGCAATGAATCCACTTCTCTGCAAACCCTTTATGCCCAGAAACTGGATGAGGCATGCCAGCTTTTCCGGGACCTTGTCAATTCTGACCTCTACAAGGACAGCTTTACAAGCTATGTCGGAGAGGATATTGCAACTGGTTTTGCCGAATATACGGATATGACAGAAGAAATGGAAAGCTTATCAACGAAATCCTCTGAGCTGGTTCAAGAGTACAATGAACTGGTCATTCAGGATACAACAGCTGAATCCGTACAGACACAGATTAAAGAGCTCTATATTGAACTGGTAAACACCAACAATCAGATGGCCAACTGCTATGGATATGACAATTACGCAGACTTTTCCTACTATCTCTTTGGCAGAGACTATACTGCGGATGATCTTACAGCAGTGAAAAATGCCATCGTGGAAAACGTTCTTCCTCTGTACAATGCCTACTCGGAATGGACTGTAAATGAGGGCTGTGCCGAAGATTCGAGCTGTGAATATACCGTATCCGAAGACGACATGAAGGCTATCCCTGCGATTCTGGAAAAAATAGACTCTTCTCTTTCCGACAGCTTTCACTATCTTTTAGAGGAAGGTCTTTACGATCTTGAAGCATCTTCTACGAAAAGCGGATCCGTCTTTACCTCTCCTCTCTACAGCTACAAGGATGCCTTTATTGTTTTTTCTCCGATCGGAGTAGTATATGATCTGTCAACGATTATTCATGAATTCGGTCACTTTAACAACTTTTATTCAGCTGATCATGATTCCGTTCACTCCTCTTCTGCCGTAGATGTAAGCGAGATCCACTCCCAGGGACTTGAGCTTCTATTTTCCGACTATTACTCGGAGCTTAACAGCAGCTATGGAGAAGCCTTAAAGCAAAACACCTATCATTCCATGCTGTTTAGTGTTCTTTCTTCCTTCATGATCAATGAAGTTGAAACTGCCATCTACCAGACAGAAGACCTTACCATGGAAAAGCTAGATCAGATTTGGGCCGACACTGCTGCCGCATATGGTTTGGCAGAATCCTACCCGGACAATTCCTGGGTTAGCATTACCCACCTGTTTGAAAATCCCTGCTACTATATCGGTTATGCCACCTCAGCTCTTGCTTCCCTCGAGATCTATACGCTCTCCAGAAGCGACTGGGACAGTGCAGTAGAGTGCTATCTACAGATTTGCAACGACGATCCTGGCAAATCCTTCTGCGAAACCCTTGAGAGTGCCGGCTTATCCAATGTCTTTGAATCAGAAAATATTGAAAGTCTTTGCAGCACCCTTGCAGAAACCTGGAATATTTCCGATCTCTACCTGCAGTACAAAGATTCCGCAAATACCACATCGGAAGCTGCATAATACTGTTTAAAAAAAGTGGGACTGTGCACTTAGTGCACAGTCCCATATTTTATGAGAAAGTTCTGTAATCATAATATTCTAATAATTCAACATATTTTTCATGTTTCAACACTCCAGCCAATGACAGAAGACTCCAGGCATTTCCGGCACTTCCAATATAAAGGCCTGTGTAGCTGTGCACTTCATTCGGAATGGTCCTCCACCAGTTTCCCAGCCACCTTCTTTGCGCAGACAGCTTATAAATGTCCTGCGGATCGTCGTCCACCTGTGACTGACCAATCACCGTTCTGGCTGCACGCTTTGCATATTTCAGAAACTCCTCCTCTCCAGTCAGCTTGTAAACAGAGACAAAATGTTCCAGTATTCCGGGAGTACCGCAGCACAGAGACTGGCTCTTCCAATATCCGCGTGAAAACTGCTCCGGAGCACCGGCCTCTATAATTCCTCTGGCCAAACGCTTTACCCAGCTTAAATACTCCTCATCCTGTGTAATTTCATACAAAGCTTTGAAAAGAATTGCTGTTCCTGCCGGACCATGGCACCAGCTAAGATAGTAAAACTCTGTAGAAGGTCCCCTCTCAAGGCTGTCAAGATATGGAACCAGTACGGCATTTTCATCCCCCACTGCCAAAGCTTTAATATATTCCGCTGCATCCTTTGCTCCCTGAAGAAAACGTTTCTGGCCGCTTGCCTGATACAGGATGGCAAAAAGCCAGCCAACGCCGGAGGTTCCATGGGCCATATTTACCCAAAAGACATCCTCTGGAAAATCAATAATGGTTGTATCCACGACTCTCCAGTGTTTTCCTCCTCTTGGATCCTCAATTCCCAAAGCCAGAATATAATCACCGATTGCAATTGCCTTTTCCAGATATTTTTGATTTTCCGTAATATGGTAAAGCGCAATCAGATAAGTAATAAATCCGCCATCTCCGCATACATCATTTTCATTGCTGAAATGAATGCCTCTTTCATCTTCTATTGCAACGGCAAGCAAATCCTGTGCAACCTTGATGGCATAATTCAGATATTCCTGCTCCTTCGTTACTTTATAAAGATTCATTATGAAAAAGCCTGCTCCAACCGGTCCGTTATGGGTTCCGGCAATCCAGCCGGGCATATTTTTCACATGAATCAACTTGTCTTCTGTGGCTTTCGAGCCTAAGGCTTTCTTGTAAAATTCTACGCCCTCATCTGTTGCGATCAAATCGGCTGCTGCTGCCTTTGCCTCATCTAAATACACTTTCTTGCCTGTTGCCTGATACAATCTCAGATAGAAAAGCCCGATACCTGCAGAGCCGCCATACATTGCCTTTTCCGTAAGCATTGGATAGTCCGAAAAATCCTCATCCGAATCCGGACTCTGGATCCAGCGCTTTCCGTATTTTGTAATCTTTTCTGTTGTTTTAATCCACTCAGCTGTTTCCTCTGCAATTTTGATATAATCATTTGCAGTATATGGTTTAAACAAAATGTTTCTCATTGAATTGCTCCTCCATCATGATCACAGAGACTTTTCTCTTCCTATCTGTAAATGTTTGTCGATAAATATTTAAATGCATTATCGGCCAGCATGATTACAATATTTTTTCCGTCTGCTTCCGGCAGCTTTGCAATTTCCGTTGCCGCCTTTACCGCTGCCGCTGCAGATTGTCCGAGAAATACTCCGTCTGTTTTTACCAGCCTGCGTCCGGTTTCGTATGCATCCTCTGCGATAATGTCAAGGCAGCTGTCATATGGAAGGGAGTCCTCTGTCCAGAAAGCTGGAAGTGTTGGTGCATTGTGAAATGCCAAAACGCCATCAATGGTATTTACCTCCGGATGATCCGGATGCTTTCTTGAAATCGGATGAGGCTGGGCAGCAATTACCTTAATATTGGGATTTTTCTCTCTCAAATAACGGCTTACGCCTGCCAGAGTTCCGCCGGTTCCTACCATTGCTACCAGATAATCTACCTGACCATCTGTATCCTCCCAGATTTCACGACCGGTATGCACATAATGCGCCTCTACATTGTATGGATTGCAGCCCTGATTCAAATAAAATGCCCCTATTTTTTTTGCATATGCTTCCATAATCGGAGTTAACTTTCTCATTGTCAGTCCCGCTCTGAGCATATCCATAAAACCCGGAACGGCATCTGCATCCACTAATTCTGCCCCATAAGCCTTCAAAATCTGGGTTCGTTCCGCTGAAACTCCCGGCTGAAGAACCACCACATAGTGATACCCTTTTGCATTCGCAAGTGCTGCTGTTGCAATACCGGTATTTCCACTGGTAAAATCCAGAATTTTTCCATTTGGTTTAATAAGGCCCTCCTCTTCTGCCTTTTCGATCATGTATTTTGCAATGCGATCCTTTATGCTGCCGGATGGATTAAAATATTCCAGCTTTCCAAGCAGATGAGCCTTAAGCCCCAGTTCTTTTTCATAATTTGTTAATTCCAACAAGGGTGTTTTCCCAACCAGTTCATCCAAAGAATGATATATTTTTGCCATAATAGCCTCCATTATTCCGTAAATGTAAATTCACCTGTTGAAGAATCATATGTGCAGGATTCCGGGACTCCTTCGATTACAGGGAAGGATTTCTCTGTAAATTCTTCCTCATCAAGAGATGCATCGATGTCACCTGTTCCCTGAAGGTCACGAAAGGCATTTGAAAAGGTCTGTCTTGCTGCCGAAACACTTGGAGTAAAATCAAGTCCTTTGATAATTTCTGCATTTGTTTCTGCATCGCCTGACACATAGCCGCCGTCGATCTGTATCTTCGCTGCTTCTTCCGGGTTTGCCTGGGCAAATGCTGCTCCTTTTTCGACCGCTCTTGTAAATGCTGCCACTCCTTCCGGATTTTCCTCCACCATTTTCTGGGTTACCAGAGACATGCAGCAGTATTCATCTGCAAATTTCTCATCCATTCCGGTATCCAGAAGAATGTTCACATCATAATTTGCCTCTACCGTGTGTCCCACCGGCTCATGAACCCCGATCGCATCTACGGCACCATTGGCAAGTGCTGCTGGAAGGTCAGACATGGAATATGCCACAAATGTCACATCCGGATCATTTCCGCTCAGTTCAAATCCCATATCCGCTAACTTTCTCTTTAAGCTGAGGGTACTTGAATCAACCAAAGTCGGAACACCTATCGTTTTGCCCTTCAAATCTTCAAGAGAAGTAATTTCTGAGGAAGCTAAAGAATAGAATTTGGTACATCCCTTGTGTACTCCTGCTGTAAAGGATATGGCCAGGCCATTTGCGATGGGCGTGATAAAGTTCGAAGCCAAACCAAACGCAGCATCAATCTGATCTGCTGCCAAAAGGTCATATGTTTCTTTGGAAGCTGCCACTGTAATCTCCGCCTTCTGCCCGATTTTCTCAAATTCTTCTTCAAAATATCCGTTTTCTGCAGCAACCTGCATTGCAACTCCGCATACGGTATCCTTGCTTACCTGGATTCGAACCACCTTCGTCTCTGAGCTGTCCTGGCTTGTTCCTGTTTCCTCTGATGAGGAAGCTTTTCCTTCACTGCTGGCTGTGGAACCACAAGCTGTAAGATTTCCTGCTGCCAATGCAAAAACCAAAATTCCCGCGATCAATCTTTTTTTCATAATATTTCTCCTCTTTTTTTCTATATTGCATATTCCGGTTCCAGGGAATTTCCTGCGAAATTCAATCTTTCCAAAATATCCTTTCTGTATTTCATAAAGGAAGCGCGCCCTCTGTCTCTTGGTCGAAACTCTTTAATGTCAATTACCTTTTCTACCTTGGCAGGTCTGGCTGACATCACAACCACCTGATCTGACAGATAAATCGCTTCATCCACATCATGAGTTACCATGATCATGGTCATATTGTATTCCTTCCATATATCAAGGATCAGGTCCTGCATATTCATTCTGGTGAAAGCATCCAAAGCTCCAAGTGGTTCATCCAACAGCAATACTTTTGGATGCCCTACCAATGCCCTTGCTAAAGAAGCTCTCTGCTGCATGCCGCCGGATATCTGATGCGGATATGATTTTTCAAAGCCCTTTAATCCGACTTTTTCAATCATTTTGTCAATTTCTCCCTTTTGTTCCCTGTAGATGCCTCGTGCCTTTAATCCGAAGGCAATATTCTGATAAATCGTAAGCCAGGGGAAAAGATTTGCCTGCTGAAATGCATAGCCTCTGTCTGCACCGGCACCAGTGACCGAACAGCCATCTAAGTAAATTGCTCCACTGTCTGCCGGATTCAAACCAGCAATGGCTCTTAAAAGAGTTGTTTTTCCACAACCGGACGGACCAATGAGGGAAACAAAGCTTCCCGCTTCAATCTCCAGATTTATTCCATCTAAGGCTGTAACTTTACTGCCATCCGGATTTTCAAATTCCTTACGAGCCTCTTTTATTTGAATGTTTCCTACCATTTGATTACTCCCTTCTGCCATACCAGGATCCTGTCCTTTACTTTAAATACCAGGGTAATAATAATGGTACAGATCAATGCCATTAGGATTAAACCTGCATATACGTTTGCATAAAGCATCATGCTCTTCTCCCAGTTCAGGTACCAGCCAAGGCCAGCCTCTGCGCCAAGCAGTTCTGCAGTAACCAAGGTTACAAAAGAACTGCAGGTTGCGTAAAATATGCCAAGAAAAATGCTGGGCATTGCTGCCGGCAGTGCTACTTTAAATATAGAAGTGAATCGTTTTGCTCCGAGAGTCTTCGCTACTTCAAAATAGCTTTGCTGTACATTTTGAATTCCACTGCTGGTCATTAATGTAACCGGGAACCAAACTGCAAGGGCAACCATAAAAACAGCCGCTGCCTGTGATGTCGTAAACAAAGATAAAACCAAGGGAGACCAGGAGGTCGGCGGAATCGGTCCGATCACTTTCATAAAAGGATTGATCCAGTAGCTTGCTTTCTTATTAAATCCAATTAAAATGCCTATGAATAATCCTAACGCTCCGCCTATCACATATCCTTTGATCAAAAGTTTTCCGGATGCTGCAATGCACTCGAGCATAAGCTGCCAATCTGTAACAAACACTCCGAACACCCGGTCTAAAGACGGAAAGTAAAGAACCGGAAGCAATGCGTATTTGCTGACGATCATGTTGATGGCTACAACGATCAGAACAGCTCCCCCATACAGATACGATTTCTCAAGCCATATCCTTCTGACCTTTTGATGAACCAGAGAAACAATCGATAAAGCTGCAAAAACAATCGTTAACAAAATCAGAAAGTAGATAAAATAGGGTCGTTCTGCCGCAGGCTGATCTGCCGAATCCGGGATCAGACAGTCTGTTAAAAATGCAATTGCAAGACAGATAAACGGAAATAGTATTTTAAATGCATTTTTCTTTTGCATCGGAATGTTTCTCCTTTCTCTCTTCGAAATTCATTCGATGCGCTTATATTACTACCTATTTAGTAGGTTGAAAATTTCAAAAACTTTATTGTCTGTGATAAGCTTTGTTTATCGCAGAAGGTGATTTTGCGCAAAAAAAACTGCCGCTTCATGCGACAGCTTTTTGTATATATCGTATTACAGTCTTCCTGCAAGCTCCTTTGGCTTGTATCCGGCTTCCTTCAAAGCCTTTAAAATTTGTTTTTTGTGTCCTGTTCCGTAGGACTCTAAGGTAATGATCAGCTCCACTGCAGCATTTCGATTGATGCTGTAGAACTGATTGTGCTCCAGACGCACTACATTTCCTCTTTCTCTTGCTATGATCTGTGAAACCTTTACCAGCTCACCTGGCTTGTCCGGAAGCGGTATGGAGAAAGTAAAGATACGGTCTCTTGCGATCAGACCGTTTTGAACTACCTGAGACATGGTAATGACATCCATATTTCCGCCGCTAAGGATTGCTACAACCTTCTTTCCCTTTACATCCAGATGTTTTAATGCCGCAACGGTCAAAAGTCCGGAATTTTCTACGATCATCTTATGGTTTTCCACCATATCCAGAAAGGCTACGATGAGTTCGTCATCTTCTACCGTGATGATGTCATCCAGATTTTGCTGCAGATATGGGAATATCTTCTCTCCGGGGCGCTTTACTGCCGTGCCGTCTGCAATGGTGTTGACAGTTGGAAGTGTTACCACCTCACCCTTTTCAAAGGAGGCCTGCATACAGTTTGCACCGGCCGGCTCCACACCGATTACCTTGATATTCGGATTTAAAAGCTTTGCCAGAGTAGAAACACCGGTGGCCAGTCCGCCTCCGCCAATCGGCACTAAAATGTACTCTACCAGGGGAAGATCCTGAAAGATTTCCATGGCAATGGTTCCCTGTCCTGTTGCAACCACTGGATCATCGAAGGGATGGATAAAGGTATATCCGTTTTCCTCTGCCAGCTCATAGGCATGGGCACAGGCTTCATCGTACACGTCTCCGTAAAGTACTACCTCTGCACCATAGCTTCTGGTTCTCTCTACTTTAATAAGCGGAGTGGTTGTTGGCATTACAATGACTGCTCTTGCTCCAAAAGCCTTTGCCGCATAAGCCACGCCCTGGGCATGGTTTCCGGCAGAGGCTGTAATCAGTCCCTTTGCTCTTTCTTCATCTGTTAAAGTGCTGATCTTGTAGTAAGCTCCTCTTAATTTATATGCTCCGGTAAGCTGCATGTTCTCCGGTTTTAAGTAAACTTTGTTTCCACAGTTTTCGCTCAAAGGCTCGCTGTAGATCAACTTTGTTTCCCGTGTTACCTTTTTGACGGTTTCTGCTGCTTCTTCAAATTTATCTAATGTAAGCATTTTTTCTCCTCTTTCCTGCCTTAATGTCTTCTCTAAGATACCCCTTTTGCCTTTTTTTTTCAACACCTACTCGATCAATAGATTGTGTCAGAAGAAGCCGCTTTCCTTGACTTTATTTTACGGCTATATTACTATGAAAAAACTGTGAAAAAATCGAAAGGGTATTTGGATATGGAAAAGAGAGAAAAATTAGGAAGCCGGCTTGGTTTCATTATGCTGTCTGCCGGCTGCGCGATCGGCTGCGGAAATGTATGGAAATTTCCCTGGTCCTGCGGACAAAACGGTGGCGGCGGCTTCATGCTGATCTACATTATCTGCCTTATCGTTCTGGGCTTTCCTGCTATGACAATGGAATTTTCCCTGGGACGTGCTGCTCAGGCAAGCCCCCTTTACATGTACAGCAAGCTTGCAAAAAAGCCAGCAAAAAAATGGAATGCTCTTGGCTACGTATGTCTTGCCGGCAATATTGCTCTTATGGCATTTTATACGGTTGTTTGCGGATGGCTCATCTATTATTTTGTAAAATTCCTTACAGGCAATTCGGCTGATCTTGGATTTTCTGCAATGATATCCAACCCTTCCGTAAATGTGACCTTTCTTGCAGTTACAGTAATTCTTGCTTTTTTGATCCTGAGCTTTGGACTTCAAAACGGACTGGAAAAGATCACAAAATACATGATGCTGGCTCTTCTTGCACTTGTTCTTGTACTTGCAGTAAAGTCCATTATGCTTCCGGGTGCGGCAGAAGGTCTTTCCTTTTACCTGATCCCTGATTTCTCGAAGATTACGGGCAATACAATCGTAGCTGCCATGAATCAGGCCTTTTTCACTTTGTCCGTTGGAATGGGAAGCATGGCTATCTTCGGAAGCTATATAAACAAGGACCGGGCGCTCATAGGAGAATCCATCACCATTATTTCCCTTGATACCTTTGTTGCCATTATGGCAGGCCTTATTATATTCCCCGCCTGCTTCAGCTATGGTCTTGAAGTAAATGCAGGTCCTAGCCTTTTGTTCGATACAATGGCTACCGTATTCAACAATATGGAAGGCGGCAGATGGTGGGGAACTCTTTTCTTCCTCTTTATGGTATTCGCAGCTATGTCTACCGTACTTGCCGTATGCGAAAACATTGTTGCCATGGTAAAAGAAAAGACCCGTCTTAGTAGAAAGAAATGCTGTCTTCTTTGCGGAATCCTGGTATTTTGCCTAGGACTTACAACTGCTCTTGGCTACAGTATTCTTTCATTTCAACCGTTTGGGGAAGGCACTGCCTGGCTTGACCTTTGGGACTTTATTGTCTCGAACAATATCCTGCCTCTGGGTTCTCTTGTTGTTGCCATCTTTTGCTGCAGCAAATTCGGCTGGGGCTGGGATAATATGATAAAGGAAGCCAATACGGGCAAGGGTCCTAAGATCAAACCCTGGATGAAGCCCATCTTTCAATATGTGGTTCCAATCGCCATCGTATTTATCTATGTTTACGGAATGATTACTTTTAAATATTGTTAAAAATTATTTATCGTGCAAAATGGCTGCTGCATTAAAGTACAATGCAACAGCCATTTTTTTACTTCTGTGAATATCCATGAGCATCCTCAAGAACCATATCCTTCACTTTCATCAGGCGGATCTGGGAGGAACGTTCATTTTCATCCAGCTTCATTTTGATATATTTTATATTGGCCTGTGCCTCCGGAATCACAACGTGTTCCAGGGCATTTACCCTTCTTCTGGTCTTTTCGATCTCGGAAGCCATCAGCTGGCAAGCCTTCTCCTTTTCTGCAAGGTTCAGCATTTCCGGGAGAATGTCTGACAGTGACTTTACAGCCTCATCCAGATCGCAGGAGGTAAACGCAAAGCCATAGGAATAAATGTCGTTGCTGTCGGCAGTTCTGGTCTTGTATTCGAAGACCGGAATGTCTACACTCATGACATTTCTGCTGGAGGTATTTAAGTAAACTTCCTGTTTTGGAGCCATCATGGCTACATTTAAAGTTTCCTCAGACATACCGGCCTTTGCAATTACAAAGTTTGTATTTGCCTGTTTGATGCCGGCCTCCACCTTTTTGCGCAGCTCCATATTCTCTTTGACCATGATCATGAACTGACGCATCAGCTCATCCCTTTTATCCTTCAGGAGCTTATGGCCCCTGGTTGCCATCTGGAGCTTCTTTTTCTGCTTTGTCAGCTCCATTCTGGTAGGTGTCACCATGGAAGATGCCATATGCCTGTCTCCTTTCTAAACGTGTGATTTTTCTACTGTATATCATGCATTTAATACAACAGTTCTTGTACTTCGCTTCTTAGAATTTTCCGTAGTACTCATCTAAGAGCTTGTCATCAATACGTTTCAGCTCGGATCTTGGCAAAATAGAAAGCAGCTTCCAGCCGATATTCAGAGTTTCCTCGATATCGCGGTCTGTATCAAAGCCCTGGGATACATACTCTGCTTCGAAGGCATCTGCAAATTTTGCATAGATCAGATCCATCTCAGAAAGAGCAGCCTCACCAAGGATAACCATCAACTCTTTTGCCTCTTTTCCTCTTGCGTAAGCGGAGAAGAGCTGGTTCATGGTATTGGCATGATCCTTACGGGTCTTGCCTTCACCGATACCTTTATCCTTCAAACGGGACAGGGACGGAAGTACATCGATTGGAGGTTTAATACCTCTTCTGTGAAGATCACGGCTCAAAATAACCTGTCCCTCGGTAATGTATCCGGTAAGGTCAGGGATCGGATGCGTCTTGTCATCCTCCGGCATGGTCAGGATCGGGATCAGGGTAATGGATCCGTCTTTTCCTCTCTGTCTTCCTGCACGTTCATACAAAGTTGCAAGGTCTGTATAGAGGTAACCCGGGTATCCACGACGTCCCGGAACCTCTTTCTTTGCTGCAGATACCTCACGAAGGGCATCTGCATAGTTTGTAATATCGGTCAGAATAACCAGTACGTGCATTCCTTTTTCAAATGCCAGGTACTCTGCTGCAGTCAGTGCCATACGAGGTGTGGCGATACGCTCTACAGCCGGATCATTTGCCAGGTTAATGAAAAGTACGGTACGGTCGATGGCGCCGGTCTCCTTAAAGGAGTTAATAAAGAAATTAGACTCCTCGAAGGTAATACCCATGGCTGCAAATACAACCGCGAACTGCTCATCTGTTCCTCTTACCTTTGCCTGTCTTGCAATCTGGGCTGCCAGCTCTGAATGGGGCAGACCGGAGCAGGAAAAGATCGGAAGCTTCTGTCCTCTAACCAGTGTGTTCAGTCCATCGATTGCAGAAACACCAGTCTGAATAAACTCATTCGGATACTCTCTGGCTGCCGGGTTCATGGCGAGACCATTGATATCTCTTCTTTCCTCCGGAAGGATTTCCGGACCGTTGTCAATGGGGTGTCCCATTCCGTTAAATACTCGTCCCAGCATATCTGCAGAAACACCCAGTTCCAGGGCATGTCCCAGAAAGCGGACTTTACTGTTGGAAAGGTTGATTCCGGCGGATGCCTCATACAGCTGTACCAATGCATCGGAACCATTGATCTCCAGTACCTTGCATCGACGGAGCTCTCCGTTTGCCAGCTCAATCTCTCCCATTTCATCGTAGGCAACATCCTCAACGCCTTTTACCAGCATCAGAGGACCTGCTACCTCCTGTATGGTTCTATATTCCTTTGGCATATCAGAACTCCTCCTTATTTCCAAGTACATTTGCGATTTCAGCGGAAAGCTCGGTATGTACGTTTTCATACTCTTTGTCTATCTCTTTGTCCAGAGTATATTTGTAACGGCCGATTCTTTCACGAACCTCCATCTTGATCAGATCATTTACAGATGCTCCCTTTTCAATTGCCTGGCTTCCAAGCTCATAGAAATCAACTACCAGCTTCATCATCAGGTATTGCTTTTTCAGGGAAGTATAGGTATCTACATCATGGAAGGAGTTCTGGTGCAGGAAGTCCTCACGAATGGATCTTGCTGCTTCCATCTTCAGTCTGTCCTGTGCTCCCAGGGCATCCATACCTACCATCTTAACGATCTCATCCAGCTCTGCCTCATCCTGAAGCAGATTCATCATCTTCTGTCTTAATTCCATCCATGCGGAATCAACATTTTCATTGAACCATGCACCCAGATCATACAGAGAGTAGCTGTTCAGCCAGTTGATGGCCGGGAAGTGTCTCTTGTAAGCCAGTGCGGAATCCAGTCCCCAGTATACCTTAACAATACGAAGAGTTGCCTGAGATACCGGCTCAGAAATATCACCACCTGGAGGTGAAACGGCTCCGATTACGGAAAGATGACCGATTCTGCCTTCCTTGCCGAGGGCCTTTACACGTCCTGCACGCTCATAGAACTGAGCCAGACGGGAACCAAGGTAAGCCGGATAACCTTCCTCACCAGGCATTTCCTCAAGACGTCCGGACATCTCTCGAAGTGCCTCTGCCCAACGGGATGTGGAGTCTGCCATAAGTGCTACAGAATATCCCATATCACGGAAGTACTCTGCGATTGTAATACCGGTATAAACGGATGCCTCACGTGCTGCAACCGGCATATCAGATGTATTTGCGATCAGAACGGTTCTTTCCATCAGGGAACGGCCGGTCTTTGGATCCTTCAGTTCCGGGAACTCGTTCAGTACGTCTGTCATCTCATTTCCACGCTCACCGCAGCCGATGTAAACTACGATGTCTGCCTCTGCCCATTTTGCCAACTGATGCTGAATAACTGTCTTTCCTGAACCGAAAGGTCCCGGTACAGCGGCAACACCGCCCTTGGCGATTGGGAAAAGGGCATCAATAACTCTCTGACCGGTAATAAGAGGCATTACCAGCGGTAATTTTTCCTGATACGGACGGCCCCTTCTTACAGGCCACTTCTGCATCATGGTAACTTCCTTGTCTCCGTCTGCTGTCTCGATTACTGCTACGGTTTCTTCTACTGTATAGCTTCCGGATTTGATCTCTTTAATCTTACCGGAAATTCCGAATGGAACCATGATCTTCTGCAATACAGAAGCGGTCTCCTGTACGGTACCGATCACATCACCGGCCTCCACCTGATCACCAGCTTTTGCGGTTGCCACAAAGTCCCATTTGATATCTCTTTTCAAAGAAGGAACCTCAACACCACGCTTTAAGTTGTTTCCGCCGGTCACCTTCATAATGTCATCCAGAGGACGCTGAATTCCGTCGTAGATGCTGCTGATCAGTCCGGGTCCAAGTTCAACGGACATTGGTGCTCCTGTAGACTCTACCGGCTCACCCGGTTTCAGTCCTGATGTTTCCTCATATACCTGAATAGAAGCCTCGTCCCCGTGCATCTCAATGATCTCGCCGATCAGACGCTGATTACTTACACGAACAACGTCTGACATGTTGGCATCCCTCATTCCGGTTGCAACGACCAGGGGGCCTGCTACTTTTTTAATCGTTCCAGTGCTCATTTGAACGAATCACCTCTTTCTTAATTATTTCCGAAAAGGATGTCCGATCCAACGGCCTGCTCTACAGACTTGCTGACGCTTTCTATGCCCTTGCCTGTATTGCCGTGGACTCCGGGTATTAAGATAATAGCCGGAAGAACCTTTTCCTTGTACCTGTCTATATCATGTTCGATCAAGGCTGCCGTCTCTTCGGTAACGTAGATTACCGCATACTCTCCTTCTGCCAGTTTGCGAAGGCACTTTGCTGCCTCCCCTGCTTCAGAAACCGGAAATGTTTCAAGACCTAAGGCAGCGAAACCGTATATGCTGTCATAATCGCCGATTGCTGCAATCTTATACATACATTTCCCTTATCCTTTCCCTGATAGATTCCTCCGGCAGTCCATTCTGCTTGCCGGACAGTATGATCCGTACAGTTTTTATCTCGTTTTCTCTGGCCAGTACATAAGCAACGACAGGTCCTACGGAAAACGCATTGTACTTTTGTGGACGGATGGCTTTGATCACAGAGTTGTCGCACCATCTTTCGAAGGCTGAATAAGACTCTGCTAAGGCCTCTGCCGCCTCTGCGTATCCGCTGGAGGACAGATATTCTCGGATGGCCTCTGTTCCTCCCAGTGCTGCCTGTGCAAGTGCGTTGACATTTAAGCTGCCGCACGGTGCCAGTGCTCTTTGAATGAATTCCGGCTGCTTTCCTGTTTTTGCACAGCGAACTGCAACCTTTATATTTCCCACTGCTACCTGGGTTTCCGCGTAGTCGCGTATGATGGCTTGCTTCGTCTTCTGTCCGGCCTGGTGGATTGCCTCCATGCAGGCTCTGTCGATAATGACGTCGCACAGCTGTCCGTCGCCTGTATGAAGCAGTGTTTCATAGGCGTCCTTTGCTGCCTGTGACATCATAGCCGGAAGACGTCCAAAGTCATGATCCCTTACAATTTCTCTGATCTGCTCTGCCGCCGGCTCGGTTCCTTCAATATAAATATTTTTCGGTGCCTTCTTTGCGGAGCAGCTTTCTTTTATGGCTGCCTTCAGATTGTGAAAGGCCTTGGAATAGCCAAGGACATCTAAAATGTCTTCATCTTTAACCAGATCATAAAAGATTTCCCATGTTTTTTTCTCTTCACAGCTAAGGATTGCCTCTGCCTGTGCAGGTGTGTCGGCATATCCCCAGCCTTTTTCCTGAAGGAACTGTATGCAGGCATCATAACTTCCGCAGGCCATAAGCTGATCTATTGTTGCTGCTGAGAAAAGCCCGGCCTCTTTCGCCCTGATGTACGCGACCGCGAAGGTGTATTGTGAATCTGACATAGCTTATCTCCTTATCACGATCGTATTTAACTGAACAATTCCTTATTTATGATGTCCTGCAGCTCTTCTTTTTTGCTGTTCATCATTGCTTTAAAGCTGCAGTTTTCTTCAATACCGCCATAAACGAGCAAAAATCCGTTTTCGATCTTTACCGGCTCCTTGGAAAGAGTAAGGCTTCCGCCCTTCTTTTGAGCTGCCTGACTGATCTTTTCTGCAAAGTCTGCCGGCATTCTCTCAAGATCCTTTTTGGAAAAGCAAATGCTTCCCTCCTGGGCTGCTGCATACTCTCCGACCATTTTTAAAATAAGCTCGAAGTAGCTTGCATCATCCATACTGCTCATAGCCTCATAGGATTTTTCCAGAATAGAGGAGATCATCTCCTGCTTTGCCTTAAGGATTGCCGTGCGTCTGTTAAAATCAATGGAGGATTTTACTTTTTCTTTGTAGGCTGCCAGCTCTGCTGCGGATTTTTTCTTCGCATCCTCTGTATACTTAGCAGCCGCTGCCTTTGCCTGGTCAAGGATTTTTCCGGCTTCTTCTTTTCCTGCCGCAAGCTTTGCTGCTGCAGTATCTTTTGCCTCGTCTATGATCTGGCCCGTCATTTTTTCTAATCCGGTCATAAATCATTTCTCCTTTATTAATATCCTTTTTGTACGTCCTTTAACCGATTGCATTAACTGCAAGGATAGAAATAAGAAGAGCAAGAATTGCATAGGTCTCAACCATTGCTGGGAACAGCATTGCTTTACCGAACTGCTCCGGTTTCTTTGCGATGATGCCCATGGAAGCTGCAGATGTTTTTCCCTGGAAGATACCGGAAGAAAGACCTGCGATTGCGATTGGCAGACAAGCGAAGAAGTAAGCAAGACCTGTCTCAAAAGAAAGATCTGCAGCGCCGCCGCCTAAAAGACCAACGCTGGAAAGGGTAATAAATCCAACCAGCAGACCGTAAATACCCTGTGTACCAGGAAGCAGCTGCATAATCAGAACCTTTGCGAACTGTGCCGGATTTTCTGCTACAACACCTGATGCAGCCTGACCTGCGATACCAACTCCGATTGCGGATCCTGTTCCTGCTCCGAAAACAGCTACTGCTGCTCCAAGGATTGCTAATGCTAAACCTAAACTCATAATTTCATTTCCTCCTTAATATCAACATATTTCGTATTTGTCTTAAATGGCTGGAAGGCACGCCCGCCTCCCTCATAGAATTTACCAAAGAACTCTACATACTGCAGTCTGTTTGTATGTACATAAGCACCCAGCAGGTTGATTGCCAGGTTCAAAACCGTACCGATCAGGAAGATCACAATAAAGAGGATCGTTCCTAGAACGCCTGTACCAAACATACTTCCCATCTGGTTGATAACCTGTGCAATAACACCGGTTGCAAGTCCAAGAGCAAGAAGTCTGGAGTATGAAAGCAGATCTGACAGCCAACTGGTCACACCGTAAATGTCGTAAAGACCCATAACCAGTCTGAGAACAATATTTTTCTTTCTTCTGGCTGACATAACCAAAATAACAAGAGCACCTACAATGGCCAGATACTTACCAATATCCCCTACTGCTGCCGGGAAGCTCATTCCTGACATTCCGTAGAAAAGGCTTGAAGGAAGCAGCATGCAGATCAAACCGGTCAGGAAAGCAAACCAGGAAAATACATCCCAGACCGCATCCATGAACTTTCCGTCCTTGATCAGCATATAGGCCTTGATTCCAAGTCCCAGGTAGAGGTGAACCACACCAAAGGCTAGGGAATAGATCAGAAGTCTCATAGGCTCCTTCAAAGGCTCAAACCAAAGAGGCGGTATAATGTGCTGACCGTCTGCCAGCTCTACACCGAACCAGTTCTTTGCCACAACATCGAAGAAATCTCCGAAATAGCCTCCGAATAAAATACCCCAGATCAGAGTGGAAAGACCGCACCACATAAACATGGTAAGCATTTTTTTCATGCCGTCTTCCATATTTGGGAATTTCTTGATAACCACCAGGCATCCGATAAACATGATCGCACCGTAGGCTGCATCGGAAAGCATCATTCCGAAGAAGAAGAAATAGCAAATCGACATAATGGTTGTCGGATCAAATTCTCCCTTGTTCGGAAGTCCGTAGGAAGCAACTACCCCTTCAAAGTTCCTTGAGAATTTGTTGTTCTTCAAAAGAACCGGAACGTCCTCATCCTCTGTCGGATCAGAAAGCTCTACTACCAGATCAAAGTTCTGATCCAGAGTTTCCTTTAATTTTTTTGCCTCCTGAACAGGTGCATATCCTGTAATCAGGAAGGTTTTCTTCGACTGGAACAGTTCTCCCAAAACTTCGTACTTTTCTGCTCTGGTTCTGTAGTAGTCGGCGGCAAGCCTGTAGTCGGCTCTGTCCTTTTCGTATGCAACGATCTCTTTTTCAAGTTCAGCATTCTGCTGCTGCAATTCTGCAATTCTTCTGTCCAGACGCTCCAGTCTTGCTTTCGGTGTTAATGTTCCCACCGAAGAAGGTCTGGCAAAGCCAAGACTTCTAAGAAGCTCTTCTGTTTCCTGCTCCTGCTCACGAAGTCCGATCACACAGACATAGTTCAGATCCTTGTCAGCAGAAACAATCTCTACTGCCGCTGCATCCAGCTTTGGCTCGTGGGCTGCAAGGCTGTCCTGGATTATCTCCTTTGTCACAGACAGAGGAAA
This sequence comes from bacterium, assembly GCA_963624695.1. Classification (GTDB taxonomy): domain Bacteria; phylum Bacillota; class Clostridia; order Lachnospirales; family Lachnospiraceae; genus Alectryocaccobium. The sequence continues at coordinate 16,417 of CAVFRH010000134.1, read as the reverse complement.
CGTTCCGATGAAGGCAACTGTTTTTTTGCTTCCACTGTAATTCATTGGAAGCTCCATGTCCTTCCAGGGCTGCAAGGCTTCCTTCTGATCCTCTTTTTTCTGAATGAGTGACTTGTTCTCTGCTATGCTTTTGTTCAGTGACACAAGCTTGCGGGCATTTCCCATTACTTCACTTTGCCGCTTCACAATTGAGCTGTAGGCTTCGTAGTCGATTGCTTCTTTTCCCTTTAAGCCCTCCAGCATCCCTCTTTTTTGCGGAGCATAGGTCTGCAGGATTTCCAGAGCATCTTCCGCTATGGCTGCGTTTTTTTCAAATACTGTTCTTTCAGAGGCCGTATCTACTTTTCCGAAACCCTCTTGTGTAAGAGGCTTTTTTTCAATTTCTACCGTTCCGGACTGCTGCAGCAGCTCAAGAACCTGTTTTCTGTCTTTTTTCAGTCCGCAGATGCTTATATGCTGCATTTGTAATACTGCCATATGTTTATCTCCTTTCCTTTATTTTTTGGAAAGTCCTTTCCAGGTCAGCAAAGCGCCTGGGTGACCTTTTTGATTGCTGCGGCTGATTTCTTTTCCGCCGCTTCCATCATCTTCTGAATTTCCTTTTGGTCCGCCTTGGCTGCTGCCTCAATGTCTGCCTTGCCCTGAGCGACCGCCTGATCCATCTTAGCTGCGGCTTCCATCCGGTTTTTCTCTTTCGTTTCCTTTGCCAGAGAGTCTGCATCCTGCTTTGCTTTTTCCAAAACTGCAAGATAATCCTCTTCAGCTTTCAAAACTAGTTGATTTGCCTGATTTTCCGCCTCCTGAACCGCAGAAATCGTATCTTTCAGCATATCGGCACTCCTTTCCTTTAATTTTTGATGACTTTGTATATATTTTTTATATAAAATATACCGGACAATATATACAGCAAATATACTACTCCATAACTGATATTTACTAAATAGTCAGTTCAATGTTTTTTTAAAATGTCAGTTAGCCTGCTTTTTCTAGATTTTGACCACTTTTTTACCCAATTTTGCATTTTTGTCCTGTCAATCCTTCTTTTATCACTTTGAGAATGCACTTTCCAGGATCTGAACTGCTAATTTCAGCCTTTCCTTCGGCACTCCTGCGTAGTTTATAACAAGGGTTCCGGCATTTTCCGGCTGCCTGATATTTTCGTAGTCCGACAGCATTTTCAGCTTCATGCCATGTCTGGCTGCCTGCCTTTTTATTTCTTCATCTGACATCTGTGTATCAACCTTCATTTGAAAATGGGTTCCCACATTGTTTTCCGACACCTTCACCCGCCCTGCAAGGGAAGAATGTTCGATTGCCGCAAGCAGCTCATCTCTTTTTTCCCTGTAATTCATCTTCAGACGGTTGATATGCCGTTCAAAATATCCTTCTGAAATAAATCTGGCCAGAACCAGCTGCTCAAAGGAGGAAGAAGTGCAGGAATAAAAACTTAAGGTTTTCCTGTATTTTTCCAGCAGAGCCGGCGGAAGAATCAGATAACTGATCCGAATGGAAGGGATCAGGCTCTTGGAAAAGGTATTGAGGTAGATTACTTTTTCCTTGTCGTCCATGGTGTAAAGTGTTGGTACTGCTCTTCCCGAATAGCGGATCTCGCTGTCGTAATCATCTTCGATAATGTAGTGGCCCTTTCTTGCTTGGGCCCACTCTAAAAGATCCATACGGACATTTACCGGCATGGGAATTCCGGTAGGAAAATGATTTGCCGGAGACACATGAACAATGTCTGCCTTGCTCTTTTTCATTCTCTCATGGCTTTTGTCGTAAACAGAAAGGTATTCCCAGGATATTTCCCTGTTCTGGGACAGATCTGCCAGCTTTTTATAGCCCGGCTCCTCCAGGGCAATTACCGTTCCCGGCCCAAAAAGCTGCAAAATTCTTCCGTACAAATACTCTGTTCCGGCTCCAATGATAATCTGCTCTGGATTTACCTGCATATTTCGATAGGATTTCAAAAGATCTGCCAGTGCTTTCCTTAAAGGATAAATGCCATTATAAGGAACTGTTTTTAAAAGTTCCCGGTTATTTCCCGACAAAATGTCCCGCATCAGCCTGGACCAGGTAGAAAAGGGAAAAAGGGAAAGATCTGCTATGTTCGAAGCAAAATCCACCAGATATTCTTCTTCCTCTTCCTCCGGAGGAATATAGGGCATTTTTCGCTCCGTCAGGTCTTCATCTGCCATAACACCCATCATGTTTCCGATTTCATTTACAAAAAATCCCCGTCCCTGTTCGGAATGGATGTAACCTTCCGTCATCAGCTGGCCATAGGCATTTTCTACGGTTGTTACGCTGATATTTAAATGTGCTGCCAGCCTTCTCTTTGAAGGAAGCTTTTCATGTACCTTTATTTTCCCCTGTACGATGTCTTTTTGAATAAAGCGGTAAAGTCCCTCGTAAAGGGGCATATCTTTTATGGAATCTATATCATAGGTCAGCATTTTTTACTCCTAACTGACGTTCAGTTTATACTTTTTTTATAATATCTATTTTCATTATACTGGTTTCCTTGGCATTATCAACGACCAAATCATTCATTTTGAATAAGTTTTAGGAAAAAACGACAAAAACCGCAAAGAGCTTTCACCCTTCACGGTTTTTTTTAAAGAAAAGAAATTTTGGTGAGAAAGTATTACTTCTCCCCTTCCAGCATTTCCCGAATACTGGTCTGTCCATATACTGCTTCCCAGCCTGCTATAACAAAGCTGTTATCCTTCTTTCAACTGCCTTGCAAAGCTTCTCATTACATTGGCGGTAATGCCCCATATGGTCCTCTCCTGCCACTGGTAAAAATAAACATCCGTCTTGTAGCTTCGCCATTTATAGTCTCTGCCGCCTTGAATATTTTCATAGGGAAAATCTGCTGCCGGCTCTGCTCTTCGCTCCACAAGATATTTCTCTGGCTCCGTTTGCACAAAGAAGGAAAGGGGCACTGTAAATACCTCTTTTACCTCCTGGTTAAAGCTTCCTGTGTAGTTTTTTAATTCCGCTGCAAAGCTGTGAATACGTAAATTTCCATTTAAAAAAATGTCTCCCCTTCCAAGGACCGAAATATTCTCTTTCGAAAGGAGCAATTCTTCGCTGCACTCCCGAAGAGCTGCCTCCAGCTCTGTCTCACATTTTTCCTGCATTCCTCCCGGCAGACAGATATCACCCGGCTGCTGATTCAGATTCGCTCTTACCTCGAAAAGGACCTGCTTTTCTCCATCCTTTTCCAGCAGCGGGATCAATACAGAACAGCCTCGTTGCTCTCCCAGGCTGTAAATCCTTGGTTCATGATCCTGAATTCTTTTTTTCCAAAAAGCTTCTGCCTTCATTGCTCCTCCTATCTGTTTTTTCTATATCCGAAAGATGTATCTATTTGAATAAATATAGCACAATTTTTTGAATTGATGTTATACTTGTGGGAAATGGTCCGATTTACTTTGTTTTTACAAATGAAGTCTGACCTTAAATTATGTAAAATGTAGGGGGAATTATGACACAATGTGACAGCTGTGCTTATTATTTCTATGACGAGGACTACGATGAATATGTCTGCGAAGCAAATATGGATGAGGATGACTACATGCACCTTCTCACCGGAGGCTTCAAGGACTGCATCTTTTATCGAAATGGAGATGAGTACGCCGTAGTAAAGCATCAGATTTAAAGAAGAAGAAAGAGAGAGGAAAAGATTATTATGAAAACAGCCGTGATCGGAGCCGGAGGGGTAGGAGGCTTTCTTACCGCCATGCTGGCCAAGCATATGGAAAATGTCAGCGTTGTTGCAAGAGGCGAACGGGGAAACTCGATCAAAGAAAAGGGACTGACCTTAGAGAGCGAATACAAGGGTCTCTTTACTGTCACTCCCAAGGTTGTCCCTGAGGTTTCTGCTCTGGATGAGCAGGATGTTATTTTTATCTGTGTAAAAAACTATTCTCTGGATGAGGTCTGTGCCGACTTAAAGAATCGTATCAGCAAAAACTGCATTCTGGTTCCTGTTATGAACGGAGTAGACCCGGCTGACCGTGTCCGTGCTGTTTTTCCGGAAAATACAGTCGTCGACAGCCTGATCTATACCATTTCCTACAGCCGTCCGGATTTTTCCATCTGCCAGATGGGAAATTTCACAGATCTTCGCATTGGCATAAAAGATCCTTCTCCAAAAGAGAAAGAAGATCTGCAAACTGTATCTGACCTTTTAAAGGCTTCTGACATTGATCACAAGATTGCCCAGGATATTCAAAAAGAGATTTGGCGAAAATACATTTTAAACTGTGCCTATAATGTAACGACCGCAAGGCACAACAAAACCATTGGACCTCTGCGGGAAGACCCTGAAACCGCCAAGGACTATGAATCCCTTGTGGTAGAAGCCTATGAGCTTGGCCTTGCCCTTGGTGTAAATCTTCGTCCGGAATACCCTCTTCAGATCATTCACCGCTTCTACAATGAACACCCGGCAGATGCCAGCAGCTCCCTGCAAAGAGACATTGCCGCCGGAAAGCAATCCGAGCTGGAAACCTTCAGCGGCTATGTTGTAAGAGAATCAGAAAGACTGGGCCTGCAGTCCCCTGTATCCAAAGAATATTATCAGGCACTTCTTCAAATCACTTCTGCTTTAAACGAAGCCCATTGACCGCAAAATGTAAAGCCAGATTGTCAGTGTGAAGCCGCAAAAGAGAGTCGTAAGCATTACCACACTGGAGCTTACGGTTCCCTCGTGGCCCATGCTTTTTGACATTACAAAGCTGGCTACTGTTGTAGAAGAACCCAGCATTACCAAAAGTGCTACCAGCTGCTGCGCACCAAATCCTATATGGATGGCAATGGGCATGAAAATCGCCACAAAGCCTACCAGTTTCAAAAAGCTTGCTGTAATGGCAGGCTTTAACTGATTGAAGGCCTTATGAATGTCAAAGCTTGCACCCATGGCTAAAAGTCCCATAGGAGTGGCAACTCTTCCCAGCATACTGGTGCTCTTGGAAATGATCTGCGGCAGGGTAATTCCCGTAAGGGACCAAAGGAGCCCGGCCGCAATTCCGATAATGATGGGGTTCTTTGCAATTCCGATTAAAGTCTTTCGGATTGTCGCCGCATCTAATCCGCTCTGTCCAGGCTTAAAAACCGACAGCAGAATTACTGCCATTACATTGTAAAGCGGGACGCTTCCGATCATCATCATGGGTGCCATGCCGCTGGTACCGTATATATTCTGAATAAAGGCTATGCCAAGGATGGCGGCACTGCTGCGATAGCAGCCTTGCACAAATTCTCCTCGAATTTCCCTTTTAAAAATAAGCGAAACCAGATATGCGATGGCAATGCTTAAAAATGTTGCCACAAAGCAAAAGAGTACAAATCCTCCATCCCAGCTTTCGGAGATATCTGTTGTCGCCAGATCATTAAAGATCATAACCGGAAGTGCAACCTTAAATACAAAGGAATTCATTTTCGATGCAAAGGATTCGTCGATCCACTTGATCTTTTTAAAGATCATTCCCAGGATCATCATAATAAAAATCGGAACCGTTGCATTCAAACAAAAAACTAAATTATCCATTTTACTCTCCTAACGAATGCGTAAAAATAGCGCCGCTAAAAAGCAGCGCCTTTTTTTATCTGTCCTCTCGGAAATAGTTTCTTCCCAGAGAAGCCGGAGGCTGATTCTCCTTCTTGCTTCGTATACTGGTGAAAACAAGTACCAAGAGTGTAACAATATAAGGAATCATCTTGTAGATTTCCTGGATGTACATATTGTCCATACCAGTAGGCAGGTAAAGATAAAGGATGTAAAGTCCACCGAAAAGAATGGAAGCAAATATATCCACAACCGGACGCCATACTGCAAAGATAACCAGGGCAATGGCAAGCCAGCCTCTGTCACCGAAGGCATCGTTTGACCATACACCGCTTGCATAATCCATAACGTAGTAAAGTCCGCCAAGTCCCGCGATCATACAGCCAATGCAGGTTGCAAAGTATCTGTAACGGGTTACATTGATTCCGGCTGCATCTGCTGTTGCAGGATTTTCTCCTACTGCACGAAGATGAAGTCCGGTACGGGTATGATTAAATACATAGGCCATAATCAAAGCTACAACAATTGCGATGTATGCCAAAAATCCATAGGAAAGGAAAATCTCTCCAAACCAGCCTGTTGAACCGGCTCCCGGAAGACTGGTCTTAAAGCATTTGCTGGTTGCGGTCAAAGCAATGGATGGAACGTCGGAGCCTGCAAGTTTAATAAGGGAGCCTCCGAAGAAGTTACCAAAGCCAACACCAAAGGTTGTCATTGCAAGACCGGTTACATTTTGATTGGCACGAAGGGTTACGGTCAAAAAGCAATAGAGAAGTCCCATTAAGAAGGATCCAATCAAACAGCAGACAATAGGGATCAAAACTGCAAGGAAAGGAACGATCACAGCTGTATTTTCCTCATAAAGGAAGGAACCGATTACTCCGCTGATTGCGCCTACGTACATAACTCCCGGAATTCCCAGGTTCAGGTTTCCGGATTTCTGCGTTAAAATCTCACCTAAGCTTCCGAATAAAAGGGGAATTCCCTGTGCGACTGCTCTTGGTATAAAAGAAATTAAAAATGCCAGCATCAGTTCTGTACCTCCTTTCCGCCGGAATGGCTGCGCTTGATCTTGTAGTTAATGAAGAACTCACATCCGATTAAGGTAAACAGGATGATTCCTGTAATGATATCTGAAAAGGACTGATTCAAGCCAAAAGCTGTGGAAATCTCGCTGGCACCGTTGTCCATGAAAACGATCAGAAAACTGGAAAGAATCATGGAAATCGGATTGAATTTTGCAAGCCAGGAAACAAGTACAGCCGTAAAGCCCTGTCCTCCTACGATTGAAGTAGAAACCGTATGGTTTACGCTTCCGACCAGGAGAAGACCAACCACGCCGCAAATGGCACCGGAAAGTGCAACAGTTCGAAGAATGACCTTTTCGACCTTGATGCCGACGTATCTGGCGGTATTGATACTCTCACCTACAACTGCCAGCTCATAGCCATGCTTGCTGTAGTTTAAGTAGTAATACATTGCCACTGTAAAAGCTGCTGCCACAATGATGCAGAGCAGATACTTGGATCCAAATACATTTGGAAGCCATCCTTCGTTGCCGCTCTGGTTGATAATGCCGATGGCTCCGGAGCCCTTTGGCACCTCCCAGACAATGGAGAAACAGGCAACCAGCTGTGTGGCAATATAGTTCATCATCAGAGTGGAAAGGGTTTCGTTTGTATTCCACTTTGCCTTGCAAAAGCCTGGGATCATGGCCCAGATAGCACCTGCAAGAACACTTGTTACGATCATCAATAAAATGACTACTGCATTTGGAAGCTTTCCTCCAAGGCAGATCATGCAGGCTGCAGACATCAGTCCACCAATCAAAACCTGACCTTCACCGCCGATATTCCAAAACTGCATTTTAAAAGCAGGAGTCAAAGCAAGAGCAATCATCAAAAGGATTGCCAGATCCTGAAGAGTAACCCACATTTTACGGGTACTTCCAAAAGCTCCCTTTATAATAGAAGCATAAAAATCTATGGGATTGAGTCCTGTTGCAAGGGCTGTTACAATGGCACATATGACCAGAGCAATTATAATGGCGATTGCACGAATGATAATTGCTTCCTTCATGGAGGTGTCGGAACGCTTCGCTGCTACATGGAACAATGGCTCACGCTTTGTCTTTTTCATCATTGGAACCTCCCAGCTTTGTCATTAAAAGTCCTACCTCATTTTTATCTGCGCTTCTTCCGTCTACGATTCCGCTGACCTTGCCGCCGCAAAGTACTAAAATCCGGTCGCAAAGTGCCATCAGCACATCCAGATCTTCTCCGACGAAGATCACGGCAACCCCTTTTCTTTTCTGTTCGTTTATCAGGTCGTAGATTGTATAAGATGCGTTAATATCCAGTCCACGGACAACATAGGCTGTCAGAAGAACGGTCGGAGCACTGGCAATCTCACGGCCTACCAGAACCTTCTGTACATTTCCTCCGGAAAGTCTTCTTACCGGTGTTTCTACGCTTGGAGTTACAACCTCAAGCTCATCTACTACTTTTTTTGCAAGCTCTCTTGGAGTCTTACGGTCTGTAAAAATGGATTTTCCCTTTCGGAAAGAACGAAGCATCATGTTGTTGGTAAGATCCATACTGCCTACCAGACCCATGCCAAGTCTGTCCTCCGGTACAAAGGAAAGGGAAACCCCCATTTCCATGATCTTCAGCGGATCCTTGCCAATCAGCTCTTCTCTGCTTGTATCGTCTTCTACATAATTTATACTTCCGGAATCTACCTTCTGCAGTCCGGCAATGGCCTCCAAAAGCTCCTTCTGACCGCATCCGGAAATACCTGCGATACCAAGGATCTCGCCGCTGTTTGCCGTAAAGGAGACATCATCCAACTTTAAGATTCCATCTTCACTGTGAACCGTAAGATTTTTCACCTCGATACGCGGCTTCGGATTTACCGGTTCCGGTCTTTCGATGTTCAGGGTAACAGAACGGCCTACCATCATGTTGGTCATTTCCTGGGCATTGGTGTCCTTTGTCATCATTTCACCAATGTACTCGCCCTTACGAAGTACAGCCACACGGTCGGATATTGCCTCCACTTCGTGAAGCTTATGGGTAATAATGACAACTGTTTCTCCCTCTTTTTTCATGTTTCGCATAACTGCAAAAAGCTTTTCTGTTTCCTGGGGAGTAAGCACTGCAGTAGGCTCGTCCAAAATCAGGATTTTTGCCCCTCTATAGAGGGTCTTTACGATTTCCACTGTCTGCTTTTCTGATACAGACATGTCGTAAATCTTTTTGCCCGGATCTACTTCAAAGCCATATTTGTCACAGATGGCCTGGATTTCCTTTTCCGCCTTTTTCAGGTTCAGTTTGCCCTCCATACCCAGGACAATGTTTTCCGCTGCAGTCAATACATCTACCAGTTTAAAATGCTGATGTACCATACCGATGCCGTATTCGTAGGCATCTCGCGGAGACTTGATGAAAGCTTCCTTTCCGTCTATAAAGATCTGCCCTTCATCCGGAAAATAAATTCCTGCCAGCATGTTCATAAGTGTCGTCTTACCACTACCGTTTTCTCCCAGGAGAGATAAAATTTCTCCCTTGTAGATGGTAAGGTTCACGTCTTTGTTTGCAATAGTGGAGCCAAACGTTTTTGTAACATTTTTCAGCTCTATTGCGGCTTTTTTGTTCTCCAAATGCTAAAACCTCCCTCTCCTCGTCTTTGTCTGACAGGAACACACTGCATTTTTGCAATTCATTCCTGTAAAACAAAAATACAGAAAACCTGCCACTGGCAGCTTTCCTTGCATACTTTGGTATCAAAAGCAGCGGAGAGACTAACTTTCTGCCTCTCCGCTGTAGGTGTCTGTGTTAACTGTTTACTTCATTAATAAGCACTGTCAAGAAGTGAAATACCGTCGATCTGTACATTGAAGTAAGGAGCAGAACGGAACTGAGGATCAGACTCAGCGAAATATCCGTCAACGATTACTTCGTGATCCGGTGTGTAATCTGCATCGGTATCTACATCTGCTTCATAGCTTGTAAGCTCTTCTCCGTTTACAGTAAATGTAGTGATGTCAAATACATGACGCTCTCCGGAAATCAGCTCTTCTTTTGCTTCCTCTACAGCTTCCTCTGTTCCCTCTGCAATTGCTGTACCGAACTCGGAAAGCTCTACGGAACCGCTCTCGATGGTTCCTACGTAGTCATCTACAATGTCCTCTCCTGCAGCAACACAGGTCAGAGCATACTCAAAATATGGCTGCCAGTTAACTCTGGAGGATACAAGGAAGGTATCCGGGCAGGAATCATATGTGCTTCCGTTGTAGGAAACGTTCGGAACGCCTGCTTCTTCACAAGCTGTAGGAGCTCCCATGGAGTCCGCATGCTGGCTGATCAGTACACAGCCGTCGGAAATCAGCTTGTTTGCAGCTTCCTTCTCTGCTGTCTCGTCGTACCAAGAACCGGTGAAGGTTACTTCCATTGTAACGGAAGAGCAAACGGATTTTGCACCAAGGTAGAAGGATGTATATCCGGAAATAACCTCAGCATAGGTATAAGCACCTACATAACCCATCTTTGCTTCATCCTCTTTGATCTTTCCTTCTTCGATCATCTCGTTGAGCTTCATACCTGCTGTAATACCTGCAAGGTAACGTCCCTCGTAGATAGAAGCAAAAGCATCGTGGAAGTTGTCAAGGTCAGAAGTATGAGCCTGTGTACCGGTAGCATGGCAGAACTGAACATCCGGATATTCTGCTGCTGCTTCCATAATGTAAGACTCATGGTTAAAGCTGTCTGCGAAAATGAAGTTGCATCCTTCATCTGCGAGCTCACAAGCTGCCTCGTAAGCTTCCTGGTTCTCGCCTACATTGTTTTTGAATACATACTCAACTCCAAGCTCCTCGCATGCTGCTTTTGCTGCGTCGATGAAGTTTTTGTCGTATGTGGAGTTCTCGTCGTGCAAGGTAATAAAACCTGCTTTTACATTTGAATAGTCAACCTCACCGATTTCGCTGGTTACGGATGCTACCTCTGCATTCTCATCACTTGCTGAACTTACGCTGGATGTGCTTTCCGCTGCTGAATCGGATGATGCACTGCTGGATGCGGATGAGCTGCTGGAAGAGCTACCGCATGCTGCCATGGAAAGAGCCATGGCTCCTGTTAAAAACAGGGCTACTACTTTCTTCTTCATTTTTTTCTCCTCGTTTTCATTTAAATTTGCTGCACCATATGGTGAACAGCTACATTAGTAAAGAGTAACAGAGTAGCGAAAAAAAAACAATTGCTTATTTGTAAAAGAATTTAGATTTTTTTCCTTATTTTTATTTAATTTTTATGGCATTTTCTTTTTTCTTTCCCGCAAGTCTAAAAAAAAAATAAAGTGCATTTATTGTATTTACTATCATTCGTTTCAATGATACAATTTTTCAGGTTATGCTTATATTTAGGTGTTGCACACCACTGAAAGAAAGATTCGAGGAAAACATATGCGCGAGATAATCGTAACAACCGAAAGCGGAAATGACCTTCCACCACATCTTATTGAAAAATACAATATTTACGTTGTAAATATGCATATATCCATGGATGGAGAAACCTATGCAGACCGCAGCATTCCTGTGGAAAAGATTTTTGACTATTACGAACGTACCCAGAAAATCCCTTCTACCTCTGCTGCAAATGTATACGACTTCCAGACCACTTTTGAAAAAATCCACCAGGAGCATCCGGGCTGTGTAATTTTTCACCTTGCCTATTCCGCTGCAACCACCGCTTCCTACCAGAATGCGAAGATTGCTGCAGAAGACATGGAAGACATCTACTTCGTCGATACTCAGAATGTATCCGGCGGTTCTACCGCTTACATTGCAAAGGCCATGGAGCTGATTCAAAAAAGACAGGCTCTTCTTCCGGATACAAAGGATGCCTACGAAAAGCTTGCTGCAGAGCTTTCTGCCATGGCTGCTTTTGTTCACTTTTCCTTCCTGCCGGGAAACCTTGATTTTCTGAAGGCAGGCGGCCGTGTTTCCAATGCAGCTTATCTTGGAGCAAGGCTTCTTCGCATAAAGCCTCTGATCGAGCTGATTGAAGGAAAGCTGGTTGCTACCAAAAAATACTTTGGTCCTACTGATCATCTGGTACATCGTTTCTTAGATGAATTTGTAAAAAAGAACAACATTTCCAAAGAAGCACTTTATCTGGTAAATACTGCCGGACTTTCAAATGCCATTAAAGACAAGCTGATTGCTACCGCAAAATCCATGGGCTTTCAGCATGTAGAGTTGAACCCATGCGGACTGGCCATTACCTGTCACTCCGGACCTGCATCCATCGGTGTAGGTGGCTGGGAAGTTTCTTTGGAACAAATTTAAGTTTTCTCACAAAATGAGCTGCCGTTTTTGCGGCAGCTCATTTTTTCAGGCTTCTTTTTTCATTTCGAATGCCACCTCACGCATGGCGCTGCGACATTCCCTCATGTATTCAAACATTTCATCCAGCTTTTCTCTGCCCATTTTTTCCACAACTTCGTCGAAAAATTTCAGCATCGTCAGCTGCTGTTTTTGGAAGCGTTCAAATCCCGCTTCACTCATCTGAATATAAGTTCCGCTGCTTCCGATCTCCCATTTCACAAGACCTTTATTTTTCAATTTTTCCACCATGGCAGAAATGCGGTTCATGGGTACATGAATCTGTTTTTCCTGGATCTGCTGCAGGTAGATCTGGTTTTTTGGACATTCTTCGCATTCCTCTAGCTGGGGCCAAAGGCTTCTGAGCACAACATACTCTAAAGGTGATATATCCGAAAAGGCAACCTCTAATCTGTCTGTGTTGATTTCTTCACGAAAAATCACGGTTTCATTTGCAAGCTTCATTAGTAATTGTCTGTCATTTTTTAGATTTTTCATACATCAACCTCCATAGCGTATAATTGTGCTTTATTTTACCAAGCTATGGATGAATTGTAAAATTAACTTTTTGTAAACGATTTGTAAATTCTTAACAAATTACTCTATGTAATCGTAGCCGTTTTCCGGGTCAAAGAAGATTTCCTTCACTACTGCTCCTTCTTTTTCCAGCTTTTCATACCTTGCATGCAAAGCCTTCAGCTCCTCCTGCATTTCCTCTTCTGTAATGCTTTTTAATGAAATGTTTTCATCGAATCCGAAAGAAAGATAAATATTTTCATCGAAAGTGGCGTAAATTCCATACTTTGCCGTGGGCTTTTCCTCTTCTAAAAGATAAAATCCATAGATCAGATCTGCCACACTGTAGGCCAGTGCATATTGTATCGACCAGGGATCCTCCAGAAGGAGATTTCCCTCTTCATCCCTGTCAAAGAGTTCTTCCCACAAACTGTAAAGCTCCTCTTCCTCCAGTGCATCACCATCCTGCGCTGCGAAAGCCAGAAGACTTCCTTTCTCTTTCTCCTCTTCAAAGAAAAGCTTTTCCATACTTTCCGGATCAATACTAAAGCCGTCCCGCAGCATATTTACCATGACTGCCAAAGAAAAGGGATTTGCCTCTCCTTCAATCAAGCAAAGCAAACTGCCTCCAAGCTTCATATGATCGTGGAGCTGCTCAATGTAGTCCTGACTGGCCGGCATATAAAAATTTTCCAGCTGATCATTGAACATTTTCAGATCCGGCTCTTCCAGATCTTCTGTTTGTAAGTTATTTCTTATGTCACACAGAGAAATAACTGTGTCAAAGCTTTTGGGAAGGACTGACAGATCACATTTTACAAATGTAAGGTTTTCAATCTCCAGCTTTTTTGCAGCCATCCGCATCTGCTCCAAGTTTTCTTCTTCGAGTTCCATTGCTGTAATGTGAGAGGCCGGAAAGCTCTTTGCCAAAATGCAGGCTGCCGCTCCCATTTTTTGTCCTGCAAGCAGAACCTCCTCACCCATATAATTTTCCTGTTTTTTTGTCCATGCAAGGACAGCTTCCATAAAGCTTTTTTCTTCTTTTGCCATCACTTTCTTCCCTTCTTTTATTGTTCTGCTGTCATCCATTTTAAAATGTCTTCGAATACTGTTTTCCGGTCTTTTTCCTGTAAAATTTCATGTCGATCCTTTGCATAAAGCTTTAAAGAAAGATTTTTCATTCCAGCTTCTTTAAAACGTTCAAATACCCTTTTGGGACCCTTTCCGTAATCCCCTACCGGATCGTCTGTACCTGCTATAATGAAAACCGGCATATTCTTATCCATCTTTGACAGATTGTTCCGATCAGATACAAAACGAATTCCATTTAGCATCTCCACAAAAAGTCCAATGGAAGAAATGCCTCCGCAATATGGATCTGCCAGATAGGTATCTATGTTTTCTTCGTTTCGGCTCAGCCAGTCGTACTCTGTTCTTGGATGTTCGATCCGTTTGCAGTATCCTCCAAAAATCAGCTTCTGCAGCTGTTCGCTGTGGGTCCTTACTCCCTGTTTTTTTGCTGCCCTCTTTGCAGTAAAGAGTCCAATCCGCAGCAAAAGACTGCTTTGCTGCCCGGTACCGCAGATGATGCAGCCGTCGAAGTCTTTTGGGTATTTTATAATGTAGCTTCTGGCAAGGAAACTTCCCATACTATGGCCAAATAAAAAATGTTTTACATTTGGAAATCGCTTTTTTAAGCATTCATGCAGGGTCTTCATATCGGAAAGCACTGCCTGCCAGCCTCCTTCTTCTTTAAAAAATCCCCTGTCTTCTTCTATGCAAACACTTTTACCGTGTCCTAAATGACTGTTTCCAAATACAGCAAAGCCCTGCCCTGCTAAATATTGCATAAATTCATCGTAACGACCAATGTGCTCCGCTACGCCATGTGCGATCTGCAGACATCCCTTTACCTCTCCCTCTGGAAGAAAGCCTCTTACATGTATATTTGTTTTTTGATCTGAGGATAAAAATGTAAATTCTTCCGCCATCTCCGCCTCCAATACTCTTGATGCTTTTACTATACCATGATGTTGAAGTGAAACGATATTTTTAATAAAAAAAACTGTTGCATTATGCATTTAATGCGACAGTTTCTCGTAACTCACAGTTGTTGCAATTCATAAATGTATGTGTTATAATTCTTTTCAGAAGGTCAAAGTGTATTCAGGCGGCCAACCCTCCATCTATCGGAGGGACTTCCCTCCACTTATAATGAAAGGAGGGTGATGTCAATGTACGTTACGTATTCGGATCTGATCCAGATAGGTATCTTCTTGGTTGCCCTTGTTGATCTCCTTTATGAGATCTTTAAGGACAAAAAATAGCCGCCAACTACTGCGAATAGTTGACGGCCTTGCCATTTGGCAGGTTAACTCAACAACTCGAGGGTAGGCCGTATGCTTTGGCTTTCCTCTTTTGTTTACATAATAGCACTTCTACTTAGGAACTACAACTCATTTTTTCTACATCTTTTGAATTTTTCCAGATTTAATTGTTGATATTGTTTTTAAAATGAATGTATGTTATAGTTCTTTTCAGAAAGTCAAAGCATATTCAGGCGGCCCACCCTCCATCTATCGGAGGGACTTCCCTCCACTCATAATGAAAGGAGGGTGATGCCAATGTACGTTACGTATTCGGATCTTATCCAGATAGGTATCTTCTTGGTTGCCCTTGTTGATCTCCTTTATGAGATCTTTAAGGACAAAAAATAGCCGCCAACTACTGCGAATAGTTGACGGCCTTGCCATTTGGCAGGTTAACTCAACAACTCGAGGGTAGGCCGTATGCTTTGGCTTTCCTCTTTTGTTTACATAATAGCACTTCTACTTAGGAACTACAACTCTTTTTTAGTGTCTTTTTTTGATTGCAAAACCAATCAGAAGAGCTCCGGCACAGGCTGCAAGAAAGGCTGCCTGCCATGGGAAGAGGCTGCTGGTATCGCCGGTATCTACCGGAGTATTTGGCTTTGGCGTTGGTGCCTGTGTCGGTACCAGGGAAAGCTTCGGAAAAGCAGTCACTTCCAAATTCCATTCTTCATTTTCGTAATACGGAAGAGTCAGGAGCATTGGTGCTACTGTATATTTGTCTTCCATATTGTTCTGGACGAGCAAATAAACGCCCTGCTCAAGATCTGTAAAAGAAAGACTTCCATTTCCGTCTGTCAGCTTTGACACCGGTGTGAGGGAAGAATCCTTTACCAGACTTGCAAGATCCTGTGCCTTCTGTGCCCACTCACTGGCAGAATACTGCTGACTCATATCCAGATTTGCCGAGGCAAAGCTTTCATCAATTGTAAAGGTGATTGCTCCTGTGTCGTATACTGTATCTCCTACCTTGTAAAGGCTGATGCCCACTCCCGGAAAGCTTGTCTCGTTTCCGTCCTGATCCTTCTGTACCAGTGTAAGGGAAAAGCTTCCCTTGGCACTTGGATCGTACTCTTCTGCAAAGACGCTTGTACCAAGTAAAAGTACTGTCAACAGCAGAGCTGAAATACAAAGGAGTAATTTACGACATTTCTTTTTTCTATATAAGGTTTTCACCACTTAATCCTCCTTTTCTTCTTCCTTTCTTTTCTTCTTTTTCATAATAGCCGATACAATGAGTAAAACAACCACAAAGACGGCTCCACCGGCAATGGTGATATAGACTGGCTGGAATACGGGGACGATTTCTGCCTCAACCTCTTCCTGAATCTTCTCTGTGTATTCTGTTCGAACTCCTCTGACCAAAAGCCTGTGCGTGTTTACACCGTAAGGCGTACAGGTAATCAAGGTTACATGATCCTCTCCCGGAACAATGGCCAGATCCTCTGTTTCCTCCGGAAGCACTGTCTTAATCTGGTCTACTTTGTAAGCCAGGGTCTGATCCAGTACATGAATCAAAAAGGTATCGCCGATCTGCATCTGGTCAAGGTCTGTAAAAAGTCTGGCAGAAGG
>CAVFRH010000133.1:0-27054 GCA_963624695.1 bacterium | reverse complement strand
CATAACATAGAAAAACCTTATTTGGGCTGTCGCGAAAGCGGCAGCCTTTTTTATACCAAAGTATGCAAGGAAAGCTGCCAGTGGCAGGTTTTCTGTATGTGAACGAAAAAACCTCCTCAGGATAATGCTCCTGAGAAGGTTGATAAAAAGCAATCATAAAAATTATTTACGATGAAAGCGACTGAAAAAACCGACTTTTGTCTTTTCTTCTTCTGCAGCTTCGCTGGCAGTAAGGGAGATCAGCTTATATCCGATACTGTCAAGTTTGGCTTTCAGATCATGCTTTAACAGCGGCAGAGGAAGATTTTCTGAGAGAACAAAGCTTAAATCTCCGTTTGAAGCAGAGGCGGAGATTTTCGTTGCATCCGGGAAGGCTTGCCTTACCGCATCTTTGCAATGTGCTTCACACATACCGCACATCATTCCGTCAATTTTTGCATTTACCTGAAGCATGGGAAGTACCTCTCTTTTCTGAGCAATGTGTCGAGTCTTCGTCGCTGCTGCAGTGACTGCATCCGCTGCAGCCGGAGCAGCCGTAGCCACAGCCGCCCCGTTTATGATTTTTAATGATCGATTTGATACAAAGGATACAGATTATTGCAATTATTAAAACGATAACGATATCAGCAATCATCTATTTTACCTCCGAAAAGCTTTCGCATACTTAGGCAAGAACTTTCTTTTTGTTCGGATCTTTTCTTACAAGCAGGTAGATGACTACTGCAAGCAAAATGTATGCAACGATGGTTGCTGGTCCGAATGCAATCTGTCCTGTCCAGGTACCGAAGAGCTGGTAAACAATCAGTGCTACGCAGTAAGCAGATACATTCTGGAAGATGATAGACATCCAGAAATATTTACGGTTGCCCATTTCCTTAGCTGTTGTAGAAATAGCAGCAAGACAAGGTGAATCGAAGCAGTTAAAGAACATAAAGGATACCGCTGCGATAGATGTCGGGAAGAATGCTGCAAATGCTGCATGCATGGATACTTCGTATTCTTCGATGGCCTCGCCGAGAGAAGACAGCTGAGACATGGTGGATACGATTCCTTCTTTTGCAACAAAACCGGAAAGTGAGGAAGCAACTGCCTGCCAGGTACCAAATCCAAGAGGCTGGAAAATCGGAGCAATTGCACCGCCGATTACAGCAAGGATGGAATTTGCAGTGTCTTCTACGAGTCCGAAAGCACCATCTACGAAACCGAAGGAGCTGAGGAACCACATAACGGTACAGCAAAGGAAGAGGATGGTACCGGCTTTCTTGATGAATGCCCAAACTCTTTCCCATACATGCAAGAGAACACTTTTAACACCTGGAAGGTGATATGCAGGAAGCTCCATAACGAACGGAACCGGATCTCCGGCGAACATCTTTGTCTTTTTCAGGATAATACAATAAATAACAACAAGGCCGATACCTGCAAAGTACATAACAGGTGCCATCCACCAAGCTCCACCCATAAGGAAGCCGGCGATTAGTGCGATAACCGGAAGCTTTGCACCACAGGGGATCATGGTTGTTGTGATCATGGTCATTCGTCTGTCTTTTTCAGACTCAATCGTTCTGGTTGACATGATACCCGGAACACCGCAGCCAGAGGAAATCAAGAAAGGAATAAAGCTCTTTCCAGATAAGCCGAATTTGCGGAAGATTCGGTCCATGATGAAGGCAACACGTGCCATATATCCGCAGTCTTCCAAGAAGCTGAGGAAGAGGAATACGATGGCCATCTGAGGAACGAATCCGATCGGAGCGCCGATACCTGCGATGATGCCATCAACAACAAGGGATCTTACCCAGTCGGATGCGCCGAGGGTATCCATCAGTGCAGTTGCACCATTTGTGATCCATTCTCCGAAGAGAACATCATTGGTCCAGTCTGTAACAACAGTACCTACAGTAGTTACCGCAATGTAGTAAACCAGGAACATTACACCTGCAAAAATTGGAAGAGCAAGGAAACGGTTAGTAACGATCCGGTCGATCTTATCGGAAACAGTCAGTTCACCGTGCTGTCTTTTCTTTTTTACAGTTTTGGAAATGATCTCAGTAATATAGTCGTATCTCTGATTTGTAATGATGGATTCGGAATCATCATCCAGTTCAGCTTCACATGAAGTAATATGATCTTCCAGATGGGCTTTTAATTCTTCTGAAATCTTGATGTTTTCAAGTGCTTTTTCATCGCGCTCAAAGACCTTGATGGCATACCAGCGAAGCTCTTCCCTGTCTACAAGAGGCTCGATGGATTCTTCAATATGAGCGATTGCATGTTCAACCGGTCCGTGGAATACATGTGGCAGCTTTTGTTTTTTATTTGACTCTGCGATTTTTATGCAGGCGTTGGCAGCTGTCATAACATTTTCGCCCTTTAAGGCGGACATTTCGATTACTTCACAACCAAGCTCCTTGCTAAGGGCGGCCAAGTCAATGCTGTCTCCGTTTTTACGGACAATGTCCATCATGTTGATCGCCATAACAACTGGGATACCAATCTCAACCAGCTGTGTTGTCAGATAAAGGTTACGCTCAATGTTTGTTCCATCGACAATATTGAGGATAACATCCGGTTTTTCGTTGACCAGATAATTACGGGTAACAACCTCTTCGAGAGTATAAGGGCTAAGAGAATAGATACCTGGAAGATCCTGGATGATGACATCCTTATTATCTTTCAGTTTTCCTTCTTTTTTCTCGACTGTTACACCGGGCCAGTTACCTACATACTGGTTACTGCCTGTAAGTGCATTAAATAATGTAGTTTTGCCGCAGTTCGGATTTCCTGCCAGGGCAATTTTGATGCTCATGAAACTAAAGCTCCTTTCTGAATTATTTCATTTCTAGTATGTCGGCATCTTCTTTTCTAAGTGACAATTCATATCCGCGTACGGTAATTTCTACCGGATCTCCAAGAGGAGCGACCTTGCGGACATAAATCTGGGTTCCCTTTGTGATTCCCATATCCATAATTCGGCGCTTCAGAGCACCAGCTCCATGGATTTTTAAAACCTCAGCAGTTTCACCAACCTTAATGTCTCTAAGAGTTTTCATTGTCCTTTCCTTTCTGAATTTATTTTATATTTACTTCATATCTACCATAATTCTTCGAGCCATTTCCTGTGTGATAGCCAGTCTTGAGCCTTTTAAATTAATGATAACATTTCCATCTCCGGCTGCACTTATGACTTCAGCCTGAGTTCCAACAACAAAACCAAGATCCTCCAAATGTTTTTTCATATCGGGAGTTCCGGATATTTTCGCAACCAGAATCTGGTTACCGGTTTTTGCCAGTGTTAAAGGAAGCATTTTATCCCTCCGTTTTATAAAATTTGATATTATAACGAACAGTGTTTGCAACTGCTAACTATTTGCCATTGCTAACTATATCATATGCATCCGAAAAATCAACATGAAAGGGGAAAAACATCGAGGGCAAAAAACGATAAATAATTGTGCATATTTGCCAAATATTAACATCTTTTGTGCCTTTTAATCGCGAATAGAGGATTTTTACAGGAGATGGAGAAGAAAAACATTCATAACACAGGGGAAATTTGTTACACTAAAGAAAAGACAGACGGAGGTTATGTGGATATGACAGACAATGATAAATTACTATTTGAAATGATGGAGTTTGACAAGGGAGACCCGGCAAGAACCCAGCATCTTATGAAGGTATATGAATATGCACATTTAATCGGGGTGGGAGAGAACATTTCAAAAGAGGAAGCTCGCATTTTAGAAGCGGCCGCAATTCTTCATGATATCGGGATTCTTCCCTGTGAAAAGAAATACGGCTATTGTAACGGAAAGCTGCAGGAAGAGGAAGGTCCGGCCTTTGCGAAGGAAATTCTGGAGCGCAACGGATACAGCAAAGAGGAAACAGTAAGAATCTGTTACCTGATCGGACATCACCATACTTATACAAATGTAGACGGAATCGATTATCGAATTCTGATCGAGGCGGATTTCCTGGTAAATGCCTTTGAGGAGTCTTTCGGCAAGGAGGCAATTTTGAAGATGAAAGAGAAAATCTTCCGAACAGAAAGCGGAAAAAAGTTGCTGGAGCAAAATTTTGGATTGGAAGAGGAATAAGGGGAAAAGCTGAAAAAACAATGAAAAATAGAGGCGGAAATGGGCAGAGGGATTTGAGACTTGCTTTTTAGAAAGAGTTGTATTATAATAACACGCGTAAAAAGAATTTACCCTTCAAAGATTTTTTTTACAAAAAATTAATAACCCCTTATTAATTTTATATTCCCCTCGAAGCACTTAGGTAGCTCCCCTACTTGAGTGCTTCTTTTTTTATACCAAAGTATGCAAGGAAAGCTGCCGGTGGCAGGTTTTCTGCTTTTATGGGCTTTAGCCTGTTGAACACGCAAGGTTACGAGTTTCTCAATAGAAAAAATATCCTTGTTGGAAAATTGCGTCTCTGTTATTCTAATAGGAAAAAATGGGTATTGCAAAAATATCCGAAAACATAAAAAAAGGAGACAGGAATGGTAAACAGCTTAACAGACAAAATAACTCTTTTAGATGGAAGCAAGATCCCAGGCTTTGGATTTGGCTGCTACAATGCATACGGAGAAGAAATGGCAAATGCAGTTCGTATGGCAATTGAAGCTGGCTACAGATATATTGATTCCGCAACGTTTTATCATAATGAAGATGCGGTCGGAGAAGGGTTGTCCACAGCCGGTGTCTCTCACGATGAACTCTTTGTTTTGTCAAAGACCTGGCCGAATGCTTACAGCAATGTAGAAGGCTCGGTAATGGAAAATCTGAAAAAACTTAAGGTGGAATACCTGGATGCAATGCTTCTTCACTGGCCATGGATGGATGAGGCACTCCGTCTTAGCGCCTATGAGCAGGGACTGAAATTAAGAGAAAAAGGCTTGATCAAAACCATGGGAGTATCGAATTTCCAGATCGAACAACTGGAAAAACTGTATGAGGAGTTTGGAGAGTGGCCTGCAATCAATGAGCTGGAAATCCACCCGCATTATCAGCAAAGAGAGCTTGTTGAATTTTGCAAAAGCAAGGGAATTCAGATCATTGCATATTCACCGATTGCACGAGGAAGGTATACAGATAATGCTGAGCTTCTTGAAATTGCAAAAAAATATGAAAAGAGTACAGCACAGCTGATTCTTCGTTGGCATACACAAAATGGAATTATTCCGATTCCTAAGTCAAGCCACAGAGAGCGCATCATTGAAAACGCTGATATATTTGACTTTGCATTAAGTAAGGAGGAGATGGCAGCCATCGATGCTCTGGATTGCAACGGCCGTATGGGAAAGGACCCTTATCATTTTCCAACTGCGGAACAGATGTAAGATGGTGCAAATAGGTTACGAAAAATAAGGAAAACAGATATAATAGCAGATAGGAAGTGATTGAAAAGCGATATAAAAGAAAGGGAAAAAGAAATGGATGAAATTCAATATACCGCAAATGCAGGGCAGACCTATATGCCGTTTCAGAAAAACACGAAAATAAAAACGGTTCCATATAAAAAGCTGGACAGACCAAATCCACCCCTTGAGGAGTTGGTTTTGAACAGGAAGGCAGTGGAAAAGAAATGGGTGATCCAGCAGCAGACACAGCATTTTCTTCCGGGAGTCAGTGTGGAAATGCTGGACTGGTTCTGGGCAAATATGGAGAAATGCTATTATCTGTGGGCTCCCGGATCACACAAGAGATTTAACTGGGTCAGAGAGCCCTGGAAATATGGTTTTGAAAAGTCAGCTCATATGATTTCGGAGTCAGTCGGAGAAAACAATCCGGTATTTGGCGGAAGCGGCATACAGATCAATCGCCTTGGACTGGAGTATTTTCCATTTACGACAGCACTGGAGCATGTCATCGTAGAAGGAACCTTTAATGATCTGGGGGAATTCGTCGATATGACCGTACATATGTGGGACAGCTGTGAGGGCGGCTGTCGACATGTGACAGCAGCTGTAGCCAGCACAACAGCCAAGGAGCCGCCGCATTTTGTAAAAGAAATGCTGGCAGAAAATCCGGATCAGATGCCGGTTCCGCCGTCGGCTACAGACCATGCGGAATACGAAGCAAGCCGCTGGCCGCTCTTTCTTCCACAGCTCTATAAATTGTGGGAAAATCATCCAGATCCGACCCAGAGTGTGCCATGCAACCTTACGGTAAAGAAGGTAGGAGAGGAAGCATGGGAGTATGTACACGAAAACGGACCGATTGAATATTAAAAGAGAAAATATCTTGCAGTCTGAAATTTGATGCTTTATGCTTAGCAGAAGCTGATAAAAATACAGAAGCAGCTTTTGCAAGAAAGGATCAGAATCAGAAAATGCCTGAAAATACAGAAAAAAAAATAAAAATGCTTGCCTTGGATCTGGATGGGACCCTGTTTACAAGACAGGGAGTGATAACAAAAAAATCATTGGAAGCCATTCAAAAAGTAAGTAAAAAGGGGATCGAAGTGGTAATCGCATCGGGAAGGGAGTATGAATCCCTGCCATGGGAGCAGCTGAAGGATGTTGACATTCGGTATGTCGTTACCTCAAATGGAGCTTCGGTGCTGGAGGCAGGCAGCAGAAAAGTTCTTTATGCAGAATATCTGGATGCAAAGAAAATGATTCCCGTTTTTAAATTTCTCTTGGAAAAGCAGATTTATATGACGATTTCAATTGACGGAGCAGGGTATAATCCGCTTCAGGTGCTGCCATATCTGGATTATCTGGGCTTTCCGGAGTATGTAAAGGACATCGCCAGAAAGCAAAAAAAGGTGATGCCGGATCTTATTTCCTATTTGGAAGGAGAGGATGCAAGGGTACAGAAGGCCTGCCTTAATTTCCAGATACTGGGAGAAAATAAATTTTTAAACTATGAAGAAGCCTATGAATATTTAAAGAAATGTCCGGATATTCAGCTGGTAGACGGGGGATACAATAGCCTGGAATTTACAAAGAAGGGAATCAGCAAGGGAAGCGGACTGAAGATTTTAGGCGAAAAGCTGGGAATCTCCATGGAAGAAATCATGGCCATTGGAGACAGCGAAAATGATATGGAGATGCTAAAGAGTGTTGGACTTGGAATCGCCATGGGAAATGCGCCTGATCATATAAAAAACATTGCGGATGCTGTAACAAGTGACAATGAACACGAGGGAGTAGCAGAGGCAATCGAAAGATATCTCTTATAAAAACGAGGACTGTTGCATTATGCAACAGCCCCATTTCGTTTATTTGTTTTAATTATAGATATACACGGTTGTTCCCCTCGGGATTGTAGTGTAGATCCAGTAAGCATTGTCTACATAGAGGCGGATGCAGCCGGCAGATGCGGCGGTATCCATGGCCGGATCCAGAACGGTATTGGGAGCATCATCCCAGTAGTAGATCTGGCTGTGGAAGTAGTAATAGCCTTCAATCTGGGTTGCCCACCAGGATTTGTGTCCCTCTCCAAACCAGGAGAATCTTCCTTTAATATGGAAGGTACCGGTAGGGGTTGGAGTGGAGGGTTTGCCGACAACGCAGGGCCAGTATTGAACCTCCTGCCATGCACCCTCGCTGCCCTGGTAAATTGCTACCCTGTGAAGATCGCGGTTTACAAGGATCAGATATTCGGTAGGGCTGGAAATACCCTGGGCCAGTTCAAACATATCCTGATTGCTGTTAGGGTTCTTTTGCTCTAAGTTATAGCTGACAGAAGCAACACAGCTAGTAGAGTTATCTGCAGTTACATAGCAATGGGTCATATAGCTGCCGCCATGCTTAAAGTTTGCACTGTCGATATCTACATACCAGGTATTGGATTCTTCTTTTATGCCATCGCACCAGGTCAGATCATCCTGATTGCCTTCTGCAGACCAGGTAGCAAACTGTATCTTGGAGGTATTTTCAGCCGGGTTTACAATATAAACTCGTGCAGTATAGTTTCCAGTGGATTCTGCATACAGGTAATTTTCAGCTGTAATGTGGCAGCTGGCTGATTTCACCCGTGTCTTGATTCCGTTTTTCGATGTAACATAAGCATGTGCGGTATAGTCGCCAAAGCTTAAACCGTGGTTCAATACATCTGCATCTACATAGTAGCTGTCGCCATCTTTTTCAGCGGTATACCATTTGATCTGGCTCTGATCGTTGCCGGGCCAGATGGGGATGCTGACAGATTCAACACCACTGGCGGAATCAATTCCGCTTAAGGTGACACGAAATCTTCCCTTTGAGCCGTCTATATCGCTGATGGAAAGATCTGAGGCAGTTACATCTGAAACAGTAAAGCTGCTGTTGTCCAGCAAGGTGTTGTCCTTGTAGAGATGGACTGTGTATTTTCCGGCTTTTTTATGATTGGAGATGGGAACGGCAACGCTTGCACCGTTTCCGTCCAGGGTCAGATTATACCAGGTCAGATCTTCCTGATTGTTGTCGTCATTCCAGACAGCGACCCTTAAATTGTCTTCTGCCTTTGCACCAACGTAGGCGATTCTAGCATACATTTCGTCCTGATCCATGGAAAGAATCATACCTTCACGAAGAGAAAAATATGCACCGGAGTAAGCAACAAGTGAGCGGTTTCCCTCTTCATCGCTAATATAGCAGTGGATGGAATAGCTTCCGTCTTCGCATTTATGCTGGGTGGCACTAACCTCTGCTACGTAATCATTGCCGTCTTTTTCCGGGGTAGACCAGACAATATCATTTTGGCCATCCTGCATTCCCCAGACTGCAAGCTCAACTTTAGAGGAATCCGAAATGGAAAGATTTGAAACCCGAATGGAAAAACTGCCATTTTTTTTGTCAAGGTTTTCAATCTTTATTCTGGGTTTTGTGCTGTCTGTAGAAGTTTCTGTTTTGGATGAGATCAAGTCAGATGCCTGAGAATCTGACACTTCACTTGCCATAACGGAAATTGGTGATATAGATGAAATTGCCAGTGCAGCAGATAAAACAGCTGCGATCCATTTTTTACTCATTGTCTTGTCCTCCCCTCAATTAACGGTAACGAAAAACGCCCTTGCTTTATAGAGTGTTTGATATTGCATCTTTTATTTCTTTTTACGAACGGAAAAGAAAAAAGGATAAAAAATAGAGCTGTCACACAAAATGCGGCAGCTCTGAAAATTATCTTGCTAACAGCTGCCGGATGAAGGACTCCAGATAATCCGCAGTTGCTTCGATTCCAAGGCGGGCGCTGTTGATGGAAAGATCGTAATATCTGGAATCTCCCCATTTGTGAGGACTGTAGTAATTGTGATAAGTCCGTCTTTGCTTGTCAATTCTCTTCATGCGTTCCAATGCAGCATCCTGATTTAGATCATGAAGTCCCATGATTCTTTGGGCCTTTGCCTCAATGTCAGAAAGAATAAAAAGAGTAATTGGATGAAAATCTTTTAATACATATTCCGAGCAGCGGCCGATGGCGATGAAGGAATCTCCGTTTGCTGCCATTTTTTTCAGATATTCAAACTGCATATATGCAATATTTTCGGCAGGTGAAGAGCTGTATCCCCGAACGGTACGGGTAAAGAAGCTGTTCTTTGGAGTTTCGTCATATTTTTCCAGAAGAGAAGCATCCATCAACTCGTCCTCGCTGGCTATCTTTTTTAGAAGATCACGGTCGTATACCGGAAGATCGAATTTTTTAGCAAGGGCTTCGCCGATTACATGTCCTCCGCTTCCATATTCACGGCTTATGGAAATGATCAATTGTTTTTCAGCCATAAGAGTACCTCCTTAGAAATATCGAACAATAATGATAAGAGAAGAAATTGCGAGAACAATAATGGTTGCCGGTGCAGCAGACTTGCAATAGCGTCCCCAGCTTACTGGATATCCGCTTTTTGCTGCAACAGAGGTGCCTACTACATTGGCAGAGGCTCCGATTGGAGTTGCAGAACCGCCGATATCTGTTCCCATTGCCAGAGACCAGGCAAGAACTGAAAGGTCTACGCCGGTAGAAAGAGAAAGGCTCTTTATAACCGGAATCATGGTAGCAGCAAATGGAATATTGTCAACAAAGGCACTGGCTACGGCAGAAACCCATATGATGATCAGAGCCATAATGATTCCGTTGCCACCGCTGACATTTCCAATAAATTCGGCAATCAGCTCCAAGACACCGGTTTCCTCCAGGCTTCCTACTACAACAAAAAGTCCGATAAAGAAGAGGAGAGTTTTATAATCTACTCCTTTCAGAACCTTCAGACAATCCTTTCCTGCAAAAACAAGGGTAAGAGCCGCAATAAGGACACCGATTAGAGCTACCGTAAGACCGGTTTGTGCATGAGTGATCAGAAGTACAACGGCAAGAAGGAAAATAATGGTGCTGACTGTAAAGCTGAATTTTCCGGTAATTGCTTCGGAAGGGTTCGGGAAGGTAGATGGATCTACATTTTTTCCGCCCAGACGAAGCTCCTTGCGAAATGCAAAATAATAGTAAATGAGTACGGCTACCAGGGAAATCAAGGCGATAAGACCGGTATTGCTGATAAAATCAGCAAAGGAATAGCCAAGTGAGGTACCGATAATGATATTTGGGGGATCACCGCACATGGTAGCGGAGCCGCCAAGATTTGCACAGAAAATTTCTGCAAGTATCATAGGAAGGGGATTGAATTTTAAGAGTTTGGCAAGTTCAACCGTAACTGCTGCTAGGAAAAGAATAACTGTGATGCTGTCGATGAACATAGCAAGAATGGTTGACATGATCATAAAGGTCATAAAAATAGGAATAACTCTGTATTTTACCGCTTTTGCAATGGTCATGCAGAGCCAGCGGAAAAATCCTGCTTTTGCCATGCCTTCGACCATAACCATCATACCAAATATGAATATAATGGTAGCCCAGTTGATGCCACTGGAGCTTTCAGCGGATTCGCCTGCTGAATACCAGAATTCGGTGGTGAAGATATTTTGAACGTTCAAGGTTTTAATCAGTGCATCCATACTGTGCATTGCCAGGCCAAATACCAATATGATCGTGGCGGCGGCACAGCAAAGAGTAACGATGTGTCGTTCAATCTTGTCTGTAATAATGAGAATAAACATAATTAAAAAAATTGCTATAGCTAAACCTGCAGCTAGCATTCTATCACACTCCTTTCACGAGCAACGATTTGATTATATTACAAAAGTTACTAATTTAACAATATAAAATAGTAATGGGACTGTAAAAAAATACAATAGCAGAAAGAAAAAAGAAAGGGCAAAATGTAAAAAAATGAGAAAATTCGGGAATATAAAAAGAAAAATTATGCATATTTAAAATAAGGAAGGAAAAAATATAAGATAGACTTTAGAAGCACAAAGGAATAGAATAGAGGACATGTTAAGGAGGAATAATTATGCCTGTATTTGATTTTAATAAGACTGCTGCCGGTACGGCAGAGGCAGTTTGTACATATGAGAGCTTTCGCTCAAGCCTGAATTTTGCAGATGCAGATCATCCCATATTGCTGCTGGACAATAAAGAAAGACAGTGGAAGCATCATTCAAAGGGATTTTTCACAGATCCTGCAATTCGCAGCAGCTTTCGTTTTGAAGAGGAGGAAGACAAGGCGCAAACTGACATTTTGCGGATCGATTCCCGCTTTCTCAGCCTGATCCGCTGGTTAGGGGAAAATCACATCAATGTCCTGCTTTCCGGAAAAAATACAGACGAGGGATATGCAGTTTATAAAATCCGGGAAACGGTTCATGGAAACGGAACAAAGCTTTCAGCAGAGGATGGCTTTCTGCAGTACATGATCGGGCGGCTTTTCGACAGCGATGCACCGCTTGAAACCCAGATCAATGAAGAAGATGAAATTTCAAATGATGAGATGAAGCTTACAAGCCTGCAGAGCATTACAGATTTCATGGTATGTGCCGGAAAAACATTACCGGAAGAGATAAGGGTATGGGCAAGAAGAAATCTTGCAGTAGCCAAGTCACATGAGGTTACACCGGAAGAGAGAAGACATGCCCAGAGAGCTCTGTCCATTATGCTGAATATTCAGTGGAAAAACAATTATTTCCATCCAATCGATCCGGTAGAGGCAAAGAGGATTCTGGATGAGGAACTGTATGGACTGGAAAAGGTAAAGCAGAGGATTATAGAGACCATCATTCAGATAAACAGAACCCATACACTGCCGGCATACGGCATTTTGCTGGCAGGCCCTGCCGGAATCGGAAAGTCACAGATCGCCTATGCGGTGGCGAAGATCTTGCAGCTGCCCTGGACAACACTTGATATGAGCTCTATTAACGATGCGGAGCAGCTTACCGGAAGCTCACGAATTTATTCCAATGCAAAGCCAGGTATTATAATGGAAGCTTTTTCCATGGCAGGAGCATCCAATCTGGTATTTATTATCAATGAGCTGGACAAGGCAACGAACGGAAAGGGAAACGGAAACCCTGCAGACGTACTTTTAACCTTGCTGGACAATCTGGGCTTTACAGACAATTATGTAGAGTGCATGATTCCGACCGTGGGAGTTTACCCAATAGCAACTGCAAATGATAAGGATCAGATCAGCAAGCCTCTTCTTTCCAGATTTGCGGTAATCGATATACCAGATTATTCGGAAGAAGAAAAGAAAGCAATCTTTTCCCGTTTTTCCCTCCCGAAGGTACTGAAAAAAATGGGAATCAGGGAACAGGAATGCTGTGTGCTGGAAGATGGACTGGATGAGATTATAAAGCAGTTCAGCAATACGACCGGAATACGAGATCTGGAGCAGGCGGCAGAGCATATTGCAGCAAATGCACTTTTCCGTATCGAAGTGGAAAAAGTAAAGTCAGTTAGCTACAACAGAGAAATGGTACAGGAATTATTTGCCTGAAAAGAGGAAGAAAAGGTGATTTATGGAATTGTTTGAGTTTATCGCACCCTGCCACTTTGGCCTGGAAGCGGTACTGAAGAGAGAAATACAGGATCTTGGTTATGAAATTGCAAAGGTAGAAGACGGAAAGGTTACCTTTTTCGGAGATGCCCAGGCGGTAGCCTACGCAAATATGTTTTTGCGGACTACGGAAAGAGTTCTTTGGAAAATCGGAGAATTTAAAGCAGAAAGTTTTGAGGAACTGTTTGAAAAAACGAAGGCTCTGCCTTGGGAAAACTACATTCCAAAGGATGGAAAATTCTGGGTAACAAAGGCAAATTCCGTAAAGAGCAAGCTGTTCAGCCCATCGGACATTCAATCCATTATGAAAAAAGCTATGGTGGAAAGAATGAAGCAAAAATACCATCAGGAGTGGTTTAGCGAGGATGGTGCATCCTTTCCGGTCCGGGTGGCAATTGTGAAGGATGTGGTGACGGTAGGTCTTGATACAACCGGAATATCACTGCACAAAAGAGGGTATCGTAAGCAGACGGTAAAGGCACCGATTACGGAAACTCTGGCGGCGGCTTTGATTTTACTGACTCCCTGGAAAAAGGACAGAATCTTACTGGATCCTTTTTGCGGAAGCGGAACCTTTGCCATTGAGGCAGCTATGATAGCAGCAGACATGGCACCCGGTTTAAAGCGGGACTTCCTGTCGGAAAATTGGAAGCATCTGATCAAAGAAAATATTTGGCAGGATGTTCGGGAGGATGCCCAGGACAGACTGGATTTAAGTGTGAAGCCGGATATTCAAGGCTATGACATCGATCCGCAGGTCGTAGCGATGGCAAGAGAAAATGCGAAAATGGCAGGGGTAGAGCAGATGATCCACCTTCAGCAAAGAGGAGTGGAAAAGCTTTCCCATTCCGGAAAATACGGATTTATCATTACCAATCCGCCATATGGAGAGAGACTGGAAAATGACAGTACCCTGCCGGCAATTTACAAAAGCCTTGGAGAACGCTTTTTCCAGCTGGACAGCTGGTCCATGTATCTGATCACGGCCTATGAGGAGGCTCAGAAATATATTGGAAAAACAGCAGATAAAAATCGGAAAATATATAACGGTATGATGAAAACCTATTTGTATCAATACATTGGTCCAAGACCGCCGAAAAGAAAAGAGCAGAAACCATGAGAATTATATTTGCGACAGGAAATAAAGACAAAATGCGGGAAATCCGCCAGATACTTGGGGACTTAAAATGGCCGATCCTTTCTATGAAAGAAGCCGGGATTTCATCTGATCCGGAGGAAACGGGCAGCAGCTTTGAGGAAAATGCTCTGATCAAGGCAAGAGCAGCTGCAAAAATGCTGGAGGATCCTTCACAGACAATTGTAATGGCAGATGACTCCGGACTGGAGGTAGATGCCCTGAATAAAGAGCCCGGAATTTACTCAGCCAGGTACCTGGGAGAGGACACTTCCTATAAAATAAAAAATCAGAATATTTTAGATCGGCTTGAGGGCGTAGAGACAGAAAAAAGAACGGCCCGCTTTGTGGCTGCCATTGCAGCAGTTTTACCAAATGGAGAAAGCTTAAGCGTAAGGGGTGTCATAGAAGGAAAAATCGGTTACGAGGAAAGAGGAGCAAACGGCTTCGGCTATGATCCGATTTTTTATCTTCCGGATATGAGTTGTTCCACTGCAGAGCTTGCGGAAGAAGAAAAAAACAAGATCAGCCATAGAGGAAGAGCGTTAAAAAAGATGAAGCAGCTGTTGGAAGAAAAATACAGCCTGTAAAGAGGAAGTGTTATGTCTGGAAAAAAGAAAAAAAAGAAGGGAACACCCATTTTTGTAATTTTGCTGATCGTCTGTATCGCTGTAGCATCTTTTTCTGCTTATAAGCTGATTTCCATCGGTCTTACCTACAAGGCAGGAGAAGATGAATATGCAGATCTGCAAAAATATACAGTAGAAAAAACGCAGGATACGGAAGAAGATACAGATGATGCAGAAAGTACGCCAGAGTCGACAGAAGAGAGCGAAAGCGGAGGAGTTCCTCTCTCAGTAGATGTGGCAAGTCTGAAGGCCGTGAACCCAGATTTCGCAGGATGGCTCTACATTGCAGCAGAGGATATCAGCTACCCGATGGTGCATTACACAGACAATGACTATTATCTGCATCGTACTTTTGAAAAGGCAGATAATTTCGCAGGAACGATTTTCATTGATTATCAGAATAATGGTGATCTGACAGATCCGAACACCATTATTTACGGACACAATATGAAAAATGACTCCATGTTTGGAAAACTGCAGCTTCTCTATGAAAACGGAGACTATGCAAAGGATGATACGTTCTGGATCATAACGGAGGAAGGAGCTTATAAATACCGGATGTTCAGTATGCAGGTTACAAGCTCTGACAGCCCGGTATATACCCTGTATTCGGCACCTTGCCAGGAATTTATGGATTATATTACAGCAAGAGCATCGGAGTCGGCAGTACAGCTTCCCTTAGGAGAATACAATGAAAACAGCAAGGTTGTTACACTATCTACCTGCTGGGGAACCGGAGAAGACGGCTCCAGATTTGTAGTGCAGGGGATTTTGCTTGGAGTATATTGACGAAAGGAGCAGCCGGATGGATAAGATTTTAGAATTACAGAAGATCATTGATGAGCATGACAATATTGTATTTTTCGGTGGTGCAGGAGTGTCAACTGAAAGCGGAATACCGGATTTTCGAAGTGTTGACGGTCTTTACAATCAGAAATATGACTATCCGCCGGAGACAATGCTGAGTCATTCCTTTTATGTAAGTCACCCGGAAGAGTTTTTCCGCTTCTATAAAGATAAGGTCTTGGCATTGGGTGCAAAGCCAAATGCAGCGCACTTAAAGCTTGCAGAGCTCGAGCGATGTGGCAAGCTGAAGGCTGTTATTACACAAAACATAGATGGTCTTCATCAGCTGGCCGGAAGCAAAGAGGTATATGAGCTTCACGGAAGCGTACATCGCAATTACTGCAGCCGTTGCGGAAAGTTCTTTGATGGAGCATATATACAGGCAGCATCCGGCATTCCAAAATGCGATGACTGCGGAGGAAAAATCAAGCCGGATGTGGTTCTCTATGAAGAAGGACTGGACAATGAAACCATAAAAAAATCCATTTCAGCCATTCAAAAGGCAGAGGTTTTGATTATCGGAGGAACCTCTCTGGTGGTATATCCCGCCGCCGGTCTGCTGGACTATTTTCATGGAGAAAAGCTGGTGCTGATCAATAAGGGGGCAACCGGAAGAGACAGCAGTGCAGATTTGCTGATCACGGAGCCAATCGGTGAAGTGCTTAGTCAGATTAAGGTAAAATAAGAGGAAAAGAGCCAGGCCGTATTTTTGACTTTACAGGCATTCTATGCTATCATTGCCTCACCGCGATTATTCATAAAAGAGAATAAGGAAGAGAATGGAGACGATATGAATAAAGTAATTTTAATGGGAAGATTAACCAGAGATCCGGATATTCGTTATTCAGCAGGAGAAAATTCAACAGCTGTTGCAAGATATACATTGGCAGTAGACAGACGTTTTCGCAGAGATGGCGAACAGAGTGCAGATTTTATCGGCTGTGTTGCCTTTGGACGAGCAGCAGAATTCGCAGAGAAGTATTTCCATCAGGGAATTAAAATTGCCGTAACAGGTCGGATTCAGACCGGAAGTTATACGAATCGTGACGGAAACAAAGTATATACAACAGATGTTGTAGTAGAGGAGCAGGAGTTTGCAGAGAGCAAGAATGCATCAGCAGAAAATTCCGGACGTGCTTCTTACGGAGCACCAGCAGCAGCCCAGGCACCTCTGACAGATGACGGCTTTATGAACATTCCGGACGGAATTGACGAGGAGCTGCCTTTTCACTAAATAATATTTCATATGGAAAGCTTAAGCGGCCGGAGGTATTTGCCGGCCGCTTTCTTCTATCCCAGGAGTGAAGCGATGGAAAACAATGAAAAGAAAACAGAGATAAAATCCGGACAGCTAAAAAGCTACGCAAGTTTTTTGCTTTGGATGCTCTTGCTTTTGATAGTGGTAAATGTGTTTGTTTACCTTCGGGAATTCTATGCAGGGCTGACCATGAGCCTTGGCTTAATTGTTTACGGCATTATTATACTGGTCTATTACTATCTGAAAAAGCGAAGTGCAATGCAGGATCTTCTGGATTTTGTTTCGGGTTATGAATGCCTGCAAAATCGTTTGATGGATCAATTCGATTTTCCTTATTTCCTTTTGAATAAGGATGGGAGGATCCTTTGGGGAAATAAAGAATTTTTCAAACTTTCAGAAGATGGAAAAAAGCTGAAAAAAAAGCCCATCACTGATCTTTTACCGGAAATGACGACAAATAAGTTTCCACGAACAGGAACAGAATCAAATTTCATGATTCAATATGAAAAAAAGGCATTTCGAGTAAATATACGTCCGGTGTGTGACGGAGAGGAGCTCAGCAGTCATAATTTTCCGGATCTGCAGGCTCAGGATCTGAAAAAGCTGTATGCCGTTACTCTTTTTGATGAAACACAGCTTCGGGAGTATATGCATAAGTATGAGGACGAAACAATGGTAGCTGCCATGCTTTATCTGGACAACTATGAAGAAGCTCTGGAAAGTGTGGAAGAAGTCAGCCGTTCCATTCTTACGGCTCTGATCGATCGAAAGATCAATCAGTATTTTAATGGATATGACTGTATTGTCAGAAAGTTCGAAAAAGATAAATATCTCATTGTGATGCGAACCAGCTCCATGCGCAAGATGGGAGAAGACAAATTTGCGATCCTGGAAGGAATTAAGAGTGTCAATACGGAAAATGATATCTCTGTTACCATAAGTATTGGCATCGGAAGTGACCAGGGATCTTATGCAAAAAATCTGGAAGCAGCAAAGATCTGTATTGATCTGGCCCTAGGACGAGGCGGAGACCAGGTTGTAATCAAGAATGCAGCAAGTATCCAATATTTCGGAGGAAAAACTCAGGGAACCGAAAAAAATACCAGAGTAAAGGCAAGAGTAAAAGCCCATGCCCTTCATGAATTTATGAGTGTTTCCGATAAGGTAGTGGTTATGGGGCATCGCCTGATAGATATAGATGCCTTTGGTGCGGCCATAGGAATTTTCCGGGCGGCACATACCCTGAACAAGAGAACCCATATTGTAGTCGATACGGTTTCGGCAGCATTGAGTCCCTTTGTGGAATCCTTTCAAAATTCATCTTATGATGAAAAGCTTTGCGTCAGCTGCGAAGAGGCAAAGGAACTGGTAGACGACAAAACACTGCTTGTAGTGGTAGATACCAGCAGACCCGGTTATACGGGGTGTGAAGAGCTGCTTTCCAAGACCAAAAATATCGTGGTACTGGATCATCACAGACAGAGCAGTGATGTTATAAAAAATTCCATGCTTTCCTATATAGAACCGTATGCTTCCTCTGCCTGTGAAATGGTAACGGAAATATTGCAGTATTTTTCAGAGGATATGAAGCTTCGAAGTGCAGAGGCAGATACGCTTTATGCTGGTATGGTAGTAGATACGGACAATTTTGTACAGAAAACAGGAGTTCGAACATTCGAGGCGGCTGCCTACCTTAGAAGAAACGGTGCAGATGTTACCAGAGTTCGAAAGATGTTTCGTGAAAATATGTCAGATTATGTGGCAAAGAGTGAGGCCGTACGGAATGTAAAGGTATTTCGAACCTGCTTTGCCATATCGGAGTGTCCTTCTGAGGGGCTGGAGCAGCCTACGATTGTTGGAGCACAGGCAGCAAATGAGCTGCTGAATATAAAAGGTGTAAGAGCTTCTTTTGTACTTACCGATTACAATGGAAAAATCTACATCAGTGCAAGAGCAATTGATGAAATAAATGTACAGCTGATTATGGAACGCATGGGAGGCGGTGGACATATGAATATGGCCGGAGCCCAAATGGCAGGTGTAAGTATTGAAGCAGCAGAAAATAAATTAAGACTGGTGCTTACAGAAATGTTAGACGGAGGAGAATTATAATGAAGCTTATTTTATTGGAAGATGTAAAATCACTGGGAAAAAAGGGAGATATCGTAAACGTAAGTGATGGATATGCAAGAAATATGCTGCTGCCGAAAAAGCTTGGAGTAGAAGCAAATGCCAAAAACATGAACGACTTGAAGCTGAAAAAGGCACATGATGCCAAAGTAGCGGCAGAAAACTTACAGGCAGCAAAGGAGTTTGGAGAAAAGATAAAAAGCAGTCAGTTGAAGCTTACCTTAAAAATGGGAGAAGGCGGAAAAGTATTTGGTTCTATTTCGGCAAAAGAGATTTCAGAGGCTGCAGCTGCTCAGCTGGGAATGGAAATTGACAAGAAAAAGCTGCTTATGAGCGGACCAATCAAAACCCTTGGAAGTACTGAAGTAAATGTGAAGCTGCATCCGCAGGTTACCGTTCCTTTAAAGGTCTTGGTAGAAGAAGCATAAAGGTCAGATTAATTTGAGGAAAAGATGATGGAAGAGGAGTTGATAAAAAGAATACTTCCCCACAATGTGGAAGCAGAACAGTCTGTAATCGGCTCTATGCTTATGGGCAGAGAGGCAATCGAAGTTGCTTCGGAAATGCTTCGGGGGGATGATTTTTACCAGCATCAGTATGGAATCGTATTTGATGCGATCGTGGAATTGTATAATGAAGGCAAAGCGGTTGATCTGATCACTCTGCAGAATCAGCTTCGCCAGAAGAATGTTCCGCCGGAAATTTCAGATATGGAGTTTGTAAGAGATCTGCTCCGCACGAATTCCACTTCTGTAAATGTAAAAGAATACGCTACAATCGTCAGTGAAAAGGCCTTGCTTCGAAAGCTGATCAAGGCATCACAGGAAATAGAAAATACCTGTTATCTGGCCAAGGAACCGGTAGAAACCATAATGGATGAATCCGAAAAAAAGATGTTTAAGCTATTTCAGCAGAAAAACACTTCGGATTTTACACCGATCCGGCAGATTGTTCTGGATACCCTGGAGACCATTGAAAGAGCATCTAAAATAAAGGGAAGTGTAACGGGAATTTCTACTGGCTTTACGGATCTTGATTACAGAACATCCGGATTTCAGCCATCGGATCTGATCATCATAGCGGCTCGTCCGTCTATGGGAAAAACCTCTTTCATTTTGAATGTGGCAGAAAGCATGGCCTTCAAACAGCAGAAGGCAGTGGCGATTTTTAGTCTGGAAATGTCAAAGCAGCAGCTGGTAAACCGATTGTTTGCAATGGAGGCAAGGGTAGATTCCATGACGCTTCGAAACGGATCCTTAAAGGATGAGGAATGGAGCCGTCTGATCGAAAGCGCCGGAGTTGTTGGAAATTCCAGACTGCTTATAGACGATACACCCGGTATTACGGCTAGGGAACTGAGGTCAAAATGCCGAAAATATCAGTTGGAATACGGACTGGATATTGTTATGGTGGACTACCTTCAGCTTATGTCGGGAGGCGGCAGAGGATCCGACTCCAGACAGCAGGAAATTTCTGATATTTCAAGATCTTTGAAGGCATTGGCCAGAGAGCTGAATGTTCCGGTAATTGCACTGTCGCAGCTTAGCCGTGCAGTGGAAAGCAGGCAGGACCACAGACCTATGCTGTCAGATCTGAGAGAGTCCGGTGCAATAGAGCAGGATGCAGATGTGGTTATGTTCTTATATCGAGATGAAGTCTATCATAAGGATACAGATCTAAAAGGTGTAGCTGAGGTTATTATTGCAAAACAGAGAAACGGCCCGATCGGTACGGTAAATCTGGCTTGGCTGGCTGACTATACCAAATTTACAAATCTGGAAAAATAAGAGAAAAAGAGAAGTAAAAAAGCGGATGTGAATTTCACATCCGCTTCATTGTTTATTGTATTAAGCTTCCTGAATAGCACCTGTAGGGCAAGCACCCTCGCAAGCACCACAATCGATACAGGAATCAGCGTCGATCTCGTATTTAGAATCTCCAGCAGAAATAGCTCCTACAGGGCAATCTCCTGCACATGTTCCGCAGCTTACACAATCATCTGAAATTGTACGTGGCATAATAGTCATCCTCCTATAAAATGATAGTAAGGTTTCTCTCTCCTTAAACCTTTCTTCGTATTTTAATACACTTTCTTATAGATTACAAGAAGAAAAAGGAATATTTGAAAAAAAGGTAAAATATTGTATAATAGGCGAATGAATATAAAAGAAGCAAAAAAAAACATTGAAATCATAAAAGAAACAAAGGATTTTCTTCTGGTTTACAAACCGGCAGGGCTTGCGGTAGAAAGCCGGTCACTTAAGGAAGCAGATTTGGAACATATACTCAGAAGCTTTGGGAAAAAAAGAGAGTATCTTGCAGTGATCAATCGTTTGGATCAGCCGGTAGAGGGACTGGTTCTGTTTGCTCAAAGCAGGAAGGCGGCAGCCTTACTTTCAAAGCAGATGACGGAGCATAAAATGCAGAAAGAGTATATGGCTTTAGTCGAGGGAGTACCGGAAAAGACAGAAAGAGAATTAATCGATTTTCTGGTAAAAAACGGCAGAGAAAACAGATCCTTTGTAGCGAAAGAAGGAAGTGAAGGAGCAAAAAAAGCAAGACTCTTTTACCACTGTGTAAAAATAGAAAAGGGAAAAAGTCTTCTTCGGATAAAGCTTTACAGTGGGCGGCATCATCAGATTCGGGTACAGCTGTCACATGCGGGACTTCCAATTATAGGAGATCAAAAATACGGCTATTCGGATACACAAGAGTATGCAATGCCGGCACTTTGCTCCTGTGCAATCGGTTTTTTTGATCCTTCAAGTGGGGAAAAGCTTTTTTTTGAACATATGCCTAAGGGAAAGGCTTTTCGGGATTTTCTGGAAAAGCAGGAGGACAAGTGATAATAGGGAGTTTAAAGGAATGAAGGCAGTTTTAAAAAGAATTTTTATTCTGTTAGGGGTTTTCCTCGGAAGCGTTGTCTTTTTCATGTTTGTTTTCAATCGTCAGGAAACGACAAAAAGTCAGAAAATGGCAGAGCCGACACTGCCTGTCCTTTATATGCAGGAATCCGGTACAGATATTAACCAAATGTGTGGTTATAAGCAGGAAATGTCAGAATCTACAGTAAGAGATTGTCTGACTCTGCTTCCGGCAGATCGAAATCTGACTTTGGGAGTGCAAAGCTATGGACATGAAATTACAGATGTAGATTATCAGCTTAGCAGCCTGGAGGATGGAAGTATACTGGAAAACGGCAGAGTGAAATCCTTTGAGCAAACGGAAGATGCATTGACGGCATCTTTTCACATTAATACCCCCATTACCATGGGGCAGGAATATATGCTGCGCTTCAGTCTCAATCTGGAAAATGGAGATACCGTTTATTATTATACAAGGCTGATTCAGAGAAATGGTCAGAATTTAAGCTGGTATCTGGAGTATGTGAAAGCCTTTTACCAGAGCTGTATAAACAATACATTGACGGATGATATGCTCTCCCAGCTAGAAACAGAAAGCAGCTCCAGCAACAGCAGTCTCCACTGTGTCAGTCTAAAATCCGACAAGGACCAAATTGCCTGGGGAAGTCTTCAGCCAACACTGGCAAAGGAAGCTGTGCCAACGATACTGGAAATAAATGAAAATACGGTAAGCATTCGTCAGGATTACGTGATCCTGGCACAGGATGAAAACGGGGTAGATGAATATTATACGGTGCAGGAGTATTATCGAATGCGAAAGAGCCAGGATCAGGTGGTGCTTTTGGATTTTGAAAGGACTGCAACACAGATATTTGACGGAAAAGGTTCGGTGCTTACGGAAGACAGCCTAAATCTTGGAATTACAGGTAAGGATGAAGAATATGTAAGCAACGACAGTGCAAATATGGTAGCTTTTGTACAGGCGGGTGAGCTGTGGCTTTATGACCGGGATGCAAATAAAGTAAGCCGCATATTCAGCTTCCGAGGCGATGATCCTTTGGATGAACGGACGAGTGGAGACAATTACGGGATAACGGTTTCCACGGTAGATGAAAATGGAGACACAACCTTTATTGTCTATGGATACCGGCCGGCAGGAACCCATGAGGGAAGTGTTGGAATCAGTATATATCGTTACGATGCACAGGAAAATATAAGCAGTGAGCTGATCTTTATCCCATTGGAGGACTCTTATCAGATGGAAAATCAGGGTCTGTCCAAGTTGGCTTATGTAAACAGTGCAGATCAGTGTTTTCTTTATTACAACAAGCAGATTTATACCATTCGGATTACGGATGGTGCGGTAAATATACTTCAGGACAATCTGGACTGGCAAAAGGCTTCTGTTTCGGATTCGCAAATGCTGGTGGCATGGAGTGAGAATGAAGAAAAAAGTGTACAGGAGCTGAATCTGGAAACAGGAGAGACCATATCGATCAATGCACCGGATGGAGATGATATAAAAGCGCTGGGTTATGTAGGGGAAGATATGATCTACGGGCTTGTACATGAATCAGATTGCTATACAGACAGTACCGGAAACACGGTATTTCCGATTTACAGAGTATGCATCCGTTCCCAGGGCGGTGATTTGCAGAAGGATTACCAGGTCGATGGTATTTATGTAACCGGTGTGGAAATCGACGGAGATCTTATTACCCTGAAAAGGGCAAGCTTTTCCGACGGAAAACTTCAGGCGACCTCCGATGATCAGCTGATCCATTATGCACCGGAGGAAGACAGGGCGGTGGAACTGACGCTGAATGTTTCATCCAGACAGGGAACCCAGGTATATCTGGAGTTTTCCAGTCAGGGAGAAAGCAGTAATCTTTTGAGTCTGGATGCCCGCTATGAAAAGCAGGAAGAGGAAAAGAATTTAACAGTTTCCGAAATGAAATATAACTGGGACGGATACTACGTTTACGCAAAGGGCGGACTTTACGGAATCTACGATTCCATCAATGAGGCGATAGGAGCGGCAGATCAGGAGGTTGGTGTAGTACTGAACAGCAAGCAGCAATACGTATGGGAAAGAGGAAACACACAGACGACGGCTATGCTGGACATAGAGACACTTCCCCAGGGCTTGTTATCTGCACCAATTAATGAAGAAGCTATTGCACAGGCAATAGGAGAAGATTATAATGTATGGAATCTGAGTGCTTGTTCATTGAGCAGTATTTACTATCAGCTGAGCAATGGATATCCGGTGATCGGACAGTGGACAGAGGAAGAAAACCTTCTGATCATAGGTTATGATCAATACAATATCTGGTATTATGACAGCAGCACAGGTCAGGCAAAGGCAATTGCCTTCGAAGATGCACAGGCACAGTTTGCTGCGATGGGAAATGTATTTATCAGTTATCATGAAAAATAATAAAGAGGAGAAGAACAATGGAAAAATTGGTAACAGTAAAAGAGCTTTACAGAAACAGTGAAAGCTATATTGACAAGACGATTACAGTGGGAGGATGGGTAAGAAGCGTCCGTGATTCCAAGACCTTTGGATTTATTGTATTGCATGACGGTTCACATTTTAATACCCTGCAGATCGTATATGCAGATAAATTAGCCAATTTTAAAGAAATCTCTTCTCTGAATGTAGGTGCAGCGATCCTTGTAAAGGGTACACTGGTAGCTACACCGACAGCAAAGCAGCCTTTTGAGATCCAGGCAGAGGAAATTTCAATTGAAGGAGCATCTGATCCGGATTATCCGCTGCAGAAAAAACGCCATACCATGGAATACTTAAGAGAAAATCTGCATTTGCGTCCAAGAACCAACACCTTTCAGGCAGTTTTTCGTATACGGTCTTTAGCAGCATATCTGATCCACAGCTTTTTCCAGGAAAGAGGCTTTGTATACGTACACACACCAATCATCACAAGCTCTGATGCAGAGGGTGCCGGTGAAATGTTCCAGGTAACAACACTGGATATGAACAATCTGCCAAAGGATGAAAAAGGAAATACAGATTTTTCCAAAGATTTCTTTAATAAGCCTGTAAATCTTACTGTAAGCGGACAGTTGAATGTAGAAGCATTTGCCCAGGCATTTCGTAGTGTATATACCTTTGGACCAACCTTCCGTGCAGAAAATTCCAATACAACTCGTCATGCGGCAGAATTCTGGATGATTGAGCCGGAAATCGCATTTGCTGATCTTGAGGATGACATGGAGCTGGCTGAAGCAATGCTAAAATATGTGATCGGAGGCGTTTTGGAGCAGGCTCCGGAGGAAATGGCATTCTTTAATAATTTTGTAGATAAGGGTCTGTTAGACAGACTGAACAATGTGGTACAGTCCGAATTTGGACGCATTACTTATACAGAGGCTGTAAAGATCTTAGAAGAGCACAACGATCAGTTCCAGTATAAGGTTTCCTGGGGTGATGATCTGCAGACAGAGCACGAAAGATTTTTAACAGAACAGATCTTCAAACGTCCTGTATTTGTTACAGATTATCCGAAGGACATAAAGGCCTTCTATATGAAACAGAATCCGGATGGAAAAACAGTTGCAGCTGTGGACTGCCTTGTACCGGGAATTGGGGAGATCATCGGCGGAAGTCAGAGAGAGGATGATTTTGACAAGCTCCTGAAGAGAATGAAAGAAATGGGTCAGAAGCCGGAGGAATACAAATTCTATACAGACCTTCGTAAATATGGAACTACTCGTCATGCAGGATTCGGATTAGGATTTGAAAGATGCATTATGTATCTTACGGGAATGAAGAATATCCGTGACGTCCTTCCTTTCCCAAGAACTGTAAATAACTGTGACTTATAATTTTTTAGGAGCTGCCACGCGCTAGAGGTGTGACAGCTCCTGCTTTTTATATGGAGCTGTCGCATTATTATGCATTTTAATGTGATCGTTTCGTAGTTAAGGGAGAAAGCTATGACACTGCAGCAATTAAAATATCTGGTGACGGTGGCAGAATGTAAAAATATAACCGCAGCAGCAGAAAAATTATATATTTCCCAGCCAAGTCTCAGCGCGGCAATACATAGTCTTGAGCGGGAAATGGGAGTAAATGCTTTTGTGCGGTCAAACAGGGGAATATGCATTACAAAAGAAGGAGAGGAACTTTTGTCTTACGCCCGCAATCTGTTGGAGCAGGCAGAAATCATGAAGGATAGATTCTGTACCGAGACAAACAGAAAGCCGAAATTTCGTATATCCTGTCAGCATTATTCCTTTGCGGTAAATGCATTTGTCGAGGTGGTAAAAATATACGATGCGAAGGAATATAATTTTACGATCCGGGAAACCCAGACTGGGGAAATCATTGATGATGTGGCAAGTGGAAACAGCGAACTGGGAATTCTTTATCTTAATAGAAATAATGAAGAAGTTCTTCGAAAAATGTTCAAGAAAAATGATCTTATTTTTGAGGAAATCTTTGAGGCAACGCCTCATGTATTTATAAACAAAGATCACCCTCTTGCCGAAAAAAAGATGCTGACCCTTGAGGAACTGAAGCGGTATCCCTATCTTGTCTATGAGCAGGGTGAGCGCAATTCGTTTTATTTCAGTGAGGAATTTTTAAGTGTGCTGGATATGCCCAAAAGCATCCAGGTCAGGGACAGGGCAACGCTTTTCAACCTTGCTATCGGGCTGAACGGATTTACCGTCAGCTCAGGCATCATAGATAAAGAAATAAATGGTGAAAATATCATTGCGAAGCCCCTTGAAATGGACTGTACCATGCACATAGGACTCATCAAAAAGAAAAATATAATGCTCTCCCGCTATGCAAATACTTATATCGAGGCCTTAAAAAAATATTCTGCCCTGGATTGACTATTCCTGGCAAAGCTGCAGGATGTGTTCGAAGGATAAATGCCCGCCAAACATATCCAGTGCACTTCCTACTGTAACATCCAGCTTGTTTTGCCCAAGGGATTTTAAAAGCTGAAGATCTTCGTAGCTGCCGACACCACCGGCATAGGTAATCGGGAAGTCTTCAACGCAGGCAAGGAGCTTTACCAGGTCTGTTTCAATGCCGGAGGCCTTTCCTTCGGCATCGACTGCATGGATTAGAAATTCATCACAGCTTTGGCAAAGGGAATTTAAAAGTTCTTTTGTGAGAATATAATCTGTGAAATTTTGCCAGCGATTGGTAACAATATAGTAGTTTCCGTCTTTTTTTCGGCAGCTTAGATCTAAAACAAGTCGTTTCCTGCCAACAGCCTTTAAGAGCTGTTTTAAATTTTCCTGATTGAAAGATCCGTTGGAAAACACATAAGA
>CAVFRH010000132.1:0-13263 GCA_963624695.1 bacterium | reverse complement strand
GCCTTAAAAAACAGCAAGCTTTCCGAACCAAGGATGAAAAAAGCGGAAGCGGTTTATAAAGAGGTGCAAGACAAAATCCTCAGCAGGGAATTAAAAAAAGAGCTGCAGGGACGGTTTTGCATTTCAGGGGATTTGCAGGCAGAACTGGAGATTGGTGATGGAGAAAACACAGTTACGGTAAGATCCGGTGAGGTGGCAGAGTCTGTAAATCGTCCGCTGGATATACAGACCGTGGAAAAACAAATGAAAAAGACCGGAGGCAGTGAGTTTTCTTTTGCAAATCTGGAAATTCAGCTTCCGGATAATGCCTT
The DNA here is from genome assembly GCA_963624695.1 of bacterium. GTDB lineage: Bacteria > Bacillota > Clostridia > Lachnospirales > Lachnospiraceae > Alectryocaccobium. The sequence goes on along the minus strand of CAVFRH010000132.1, from coordinate 12,952 downwards.
TATGACCATGAAACAGCTCAATGAGCTAAGAAGAGAAGGGTTCCGACTTCTTCGGGAGGAAAGCTTAAAGAAAAACAAAAGGAATGAGCAGCCACAGGAAAGTCTTGCTCTGCCAAAAAAATCTGCTGAATGTGAAAATGCGCAGCTTTGGGTGTCTGTTCAAAATAAAGAGCAGTTTGTCTCTCTTTTGGATATAGAAGAGATTGCAGGCTTTTATATTCCATATAAATGCCTTGCAGAAGAATTTGACCTGGAAAAAGCAGAAAAATCTGAGAAAGAAATTTTTGTATCTCTTCCTTATATATCCAGACAGCAGAAAAAAGGGTACAAAGAAGAATTAAAAAGGCTGATGGAGAGAAACTTTGGATTTCTGGTACGAAATCTGGAAGATCTTTCTTTTCTGACAGAAGCAGGGAAAGCAGACAAGATCCGGCTGGATTACAATATGTACACCATGAATCAAAATTCCATGGAATTTTGGAAAGAGCAGGGGATCCGGGAATATACAGTCCCGCTTGAACTTAACAAAAAAGAAATTCGCAGAAGAAATAATGCCGACAGCGATATGATCTTATATGGAAATATTCCTCTTATGATCAGTGCTCAGTGCTTGCGGAAAAACTATCAAAGCTGTACCCATGGCTTTGGCAGCATGATGCTCAAGGACAGAAAGGAAATTCAATTTCCAGTTTATTTTGAATGCGAACAGTGCTATAACATTATCTATAATTCACTGCCGCTTTCTCTTTTAGCTGAAATGGAGCAGATAAAAAGCCTGGGGGCAGCCCGTTACAGACTGATTTTCACCTGGGAAAAGGGAAAGAAATGCAGACAGATCGTAAGAGATGCGATAGAAACAGCGATTAATGGAAATTATCAGTACAAGGAAGCGTTTGCCTGCACGAGAGGACATTTTAACAGAGGAGTAGAGTAGGCAGACCGGAGAAAATATGATTACTATTTTAGTTGAAATATCAAAATATGTGCTTTTGTTCTTCATGATGATGTTTACCTGGGGAGTTTACAGATCGCTTGGAGCAAAGGACAAGGAAACCCGATCCAAAAGGCTGAGAGGTCAGCTGGTCTGGATGATCCTTTTTAACTTTGTTGCATATCTGGTGCTTTACATACAAACGTGGGACATCACTATGATCGTCATGTATGGCGCAATTGCACTTTACATTATATTGACACAGATTTTGTATCATGTCCTATATTCAAGAGCTTCTTTTATACTCTTGAATGTAATGAGCATGCTTTTGTCAATCGGTCTTGTAATACAGACAAGGCTTGGTGTGACAACAGCAATGAGGCAGCTGATGATTGCTTCTGCAGCTACTGTGATCTCACTTTTTATACCGGTTTTCATCCGAAAGGTAAAGGGATTGCAGAATATAGGCATGTTCTTTGCAATATTAGGTATCCTGCTGATTGGTGCGGTATTTGCCTTCGCCAAGGTTTATGGTGGTGGAAAGCTTTCCGTGGAGATCGGTGGAATTACCTTCCAGTTTTCAGAATTTGTTAAGATTACCTTTGTATTCTTTATTGCAGGTATGCTGAGGGAGGTAACAGATTTTAGGCAGGTTCTGAAGGTTACGGTTTTAGCCGGAATACATGTGGTGATCCTGGTGATTTCAACAGACCTTGGGGCAGCGCTGATTTACTTTGTGGCTTATATGGTCATGGTTTGCGTTGCAACGCACAAGCTTCGCTACGCCTTTCTTGGACTTGGGGGCATGGCAGCGGCTTCTTATGTGGCTTATAAGCTTTTTTACCATGTACAGGTCCGGGTACAGGTTTGGATGGATCCGTTTGCGGATTATCAGGGAACCGGATACCAGATCGTGCAGGCACTTTTTGCAGTTGTTGCAGGCGGCTGGTTTGGAACGGGACTGATGCAGGGCTCCCCGGCCAGCATTCCGCTTGTAAAAGAGGATTTTACCTTTGCAGCAATTTGTGAGGAAATGGGAATCCTTTTTGCAATCTGCCTGATCTTGCTTTGCATGGGGCTTTATCTGGTTATCATAAACATTGCAATGAAGCTGAATAATCAGTTTTATAAACTAATCGCCATCGGACTTGGAACCGAGTACGCATTCCAGGTATTTTTAACGATTGGCGGAACTACAAAATTCATTCCTATGACTGGTATAACGCTGCCGCTGATCAGTTACGGAGGCAGTTCGGTCATGTGTACGATCTTTATGCTTGCCATTGTGCAGGGACTGTATGTACTTAGGAAGGACGAAGGAGTAGAAGATGAAGAAAGACAAAAAGCAGCAGCAGGCCGGCAGCAGCAGGCAGTCAACCGGACAGAACAGGTACAAAGACCGGTGGACGGAAGCACAAAACGCATACAGCAGCCGACGGACTACAGAACAAAACGGATACAACAGCCGTTACAAAACAGCAAACCAGGGGTACAGGACAACAAATCAGGGTCAAAATCAGACCCAGACGACCTCGAAGAAAAAATCAGAAAAGCAACCGAGGAAAGCCTTTACTGGTAAATCCTATGTTGCGGCTTCCTATATTTTTGTTGGACTCTTTCTGGCAATGATCATTTATATGGTTTATTTTAAGCTTAATGAAAGCGAGGAGCTTTTAAATAGTCCATACAATACCAGAGCGCAGGAAAATGCAGAGCAGGTAGTAAGAGGTTCTATTCTGGCAAATGATGGAACAATTCTGGCATACACGGAAACAGACGAAGAAGGAAATGAGAACAGAGTATACCCTTACGATAACCTTTTCGCACAGGTTGTGGGTTACAGTGATTATGGAAATGCAGGACTTGAGGCAACACAAAACAGTACCCTGTTAAGCTCTCATGAAAACATTATCAATCGTGTAGAGAAGGATTTAAATTCCGAAAAGAAAAATGGAGATGACATTGTAACAACTTTGAGTGTGAATCTTCAAAATATTGCCAGCGATGCACTGGGAGACCGAAAGGGTGCGGTAGTGGTGCTGGATGCAGACACGTCCAAAGTACTCGCTTGTGTAAGCAAGCCGGACTTTAATCCAAATACGGTTTCTGAAGATTGGGAAGCTTTGAATCTGGATGATTCCGGAAGCCCCTTCTTAAACAGGGGAATACAGGGTCTGTATGAACCGGGATCAACCTTTAAGATCGTAACTGCACTTGCCTATCTGATTCAGTATGGAAGTGATGCAGATTTTCACTTTAACTGCAGCGGAGAATATACACAGGGAGGATATACCATTCACTGTATCAATTCTACAGTCCATGGAGAAGAGACCCTTACAGATGCTTTTGCAAATTCCTGCAACTGTGCATTTTCTTATATAGCGACAGAATTATTGGACAGTGATGCACTTGCAAAGGCAGCAAAAATGCTTCAGTTTAATACGGATTTTTCCTTTGGATTACCATCTAACAGTAGCTCTTTCAGCTTGGAGAGTGCAAATGCAGACGGCCTTACAATGCAGACAGCAATCGGTCAGGGAGATACCCTTGTAACACCAATTCATATGGCTATGATCGCACAGTCAGTATACAATAATGGTGAAATGCTTCTGCCTTCCTTTATTACTCAGGTACAAAGTGCGGATCAACAGATCATAGAAACAGAATCTGTCGAGTCCTGCGGACAGGTAATGACTTCAGAGCAGGCATCTACATTAAAAAGCTATATGTCAGCGGTTGTGCAGTACGGAACAGCATCCTACTTGTCAGACCTTCCTTACAACATTGCAGGAAAGACCGGAACAGCGGAGTATAACAATACAGAGGGCTATTCCCACAGCTGGTTTACGGGATTTACCAATACAGGAAATGATGACATTGTCGTTACCGTTATCATTGAAGAGGCATCAGAAGGAGACGATTCAGCGGCAAGCGTCGCAGGCGATGTGATTTCTCAGTATTACGGAGGATAAAGTGGCAGAGAAAAAAAAGATACAATGGCACGAATTTCTCTATATGGATGAACCTGCAAAGGAAAAAGCCGGGGAAATCATGAAAAAAATAGAAGAAGGAGAGATGGAGAGAGGCCTTTGGATCATTACCAAGGCTGCCAGCTCCTTTGAACAATTGGATCTTTATTCCTGCAGAATGTTTTTGCGGGAAAATACAAGGAGAGAAATGTATATTGTCGGTCTTGCCTATGGCAATCAGGCAGCAAAAGAACTGCTGCTGAAAATGGCATGGGATGCATATGAAGCCACAGGAGAATGTGATTTACGAACTTGGTTTTCAGAAAAATGAAGTGATGTAGAAAAATGTATGTCAGGGAGAAAGCATGCAGCTGTTTTTAGGAATCATATCGACCATAGGATTTATTATTCTAATTATATTGGCGATCATTATAGTATTAATAGGGCTTATTTTATTTCTTCCTGTTGTTTATAGGGCAAAGATAAAAAAGCAAAAGGATCTGGAGGGAGATCTTTCTGTCAGATGGCTTTTTGGCGCAGTTTATTTCAGATTGATTTATCAGAAAAAAGAAGTCAGTTGGGCTCTTCGAATATTTGGCATTCCTGTTTTAAAGAGCAGTAAAGAAAAGAAGATAGAGAAAAAGGAGTCGGATCAAAAAGCAAAGAAACAGCCAACCATAAAGCCGGGGGAGGCAGTAAAAGAGGCAAGACAGTCTGACAAAGAACCGGTTTTTGAAGAAGGGGAGGTAGAGTCAGGCGGAAAAATACCTTTCACAATTTCTTCTCTATGTGATAAACTGGAGAAAATAAAAAAAGTATGGGGCGTCCTGAAAAAGGTGAAACCTTTACTTTTGAAAATTTTGAAGCACATCGCACCAAGAAAAGTAGATGGATATCTTGCATTTGGATTTGAGGATCCTTCCCAGACCGGAATGTTGCTTGGACTTTTAGGAGCCCTGTGCATTCCAATCCCGAAGGGACTGAGAATAGAGCCGGATTTTCAAGAAAAAAAGCTGGAATGCGATCTGAAGATCAAGGGCAGGATAGAAATTATTGTTTTACTGGTTAATGGATGCAGGCTTCTGAAAAACAAAAAGATAAGAAAGCTTCTTGGCTTAAAGAAAAAAGGCCAAAAGAAAGCAGGAAATAAAAAAGCAGCAAAGAAAAAAGCAAACAGAAAGAAGGAGGCAGGAAATGGCTGAAAATAATAGCAAGTTCAAGTCAAATATCGAGGCTCTGATCGGAGGTATGGAAGGATATTTAAGTACAAAGACAGTAGTAGGAGATCCGATACAGGTTGGAAAAAATATACTTCTTCCCTTGGCGGATGTTTCCTTCGGAGTCGGTGCAGGAGCCTTTGAAGGCAGTGACAAGAATCGAGGAGGCGGCGGTATGGGAGCTAAGATTACTCCTTCAGCTATGCTTCTTGTAAATGAAGACGGAGCGAAAATATTGAATTTAAAAGAAAATCCGGGAATGTTGGAAAAAATCGTAGATATGGCACCTGGAATCATCTCGAAATTCACAAAAAAAGGAAAAGATGATTTAGGAGAGGATATCTTCGAATAAAAATGTGGGAATGGGCTGCTGCGTAATGTAGTAGCCTTTTCTTTACGGTTGAAATAACTCATTCGAGAAACATAAATACGAAATAAGAAAAATAAAAGGTTTACATAATGTTCAAAAAGTAATATTATAGAGGGAGAAAAAACAAAAGGGGAGAGAAATGTCTATCACGAGTTTAATCTTTTTATTTGTTTTCCTGCCTCTGTCATTGCTTCTATATTACATATCCAGTGAAAGAGCAAGAGAATATGTCCTACTGTTTATCAGTCTTTTATTTTACGCATTAGGGTCACTGAAATACATTCTTTTATTTATAGCGGAAATTGCAGTAACGGTATTGCTAGGCAGAGCAATGTATTATTGCAAAATCAAAAGAGTCAAAAGAGGAATCCTGCTCCTTGGAATTTTTGCAAATGTCAGCCTGTTGCTCTATTACAAATATTCAGGATTCGCATCTTCCGTATTTGGCAGCATTTCAGATACACAGCTACATCTAGAAGAAACAGCTTTGCCCCTTGGCATTTCTTTTTTCACATTCAAGGCCATATCTTATCTGGCAGATATCTATAAAAACAAAGCAGAATTAGAAAAAAATCCAATCCATGATGCTTTGTACTTATCTTTTTTTTCACAGGTTCAATCCGGACCACTTTCCAGATACAATGAAATGAAATTATATAGGGGAAGAAACTTAAATGCAGCTGTTTTTTCGGAAGGAGTAAGCAGATTTATAACTGGATTTTGTAAAAAGATCCTGCTGGCAAATGTACTGGCCAACATAACAGGTGAAATTTTTGCGGCACCCATGGAAAGCTGTTCTACTTCTTATGTCTGGTTAGGTGCAATTTGCTATTCTATGCAGCTTTTTCTCGATTTTTCCGGTTATTCGGATATGGCAATCGGACTTTCTGCAATGTTTGGATATCATTGTATGGAAAATTTTAATTATCCCTATATGACAGAGTCCGTATCGGGATTTTGGAGAAGATGGCATATTTCTTTAAGCCAATGGTTTCGGGACTACATTTACATTCCTCTTGGAGGATCGAAAACGAAAAATAGCTTGAAAAAATATGGCAATTTATTTCTGGTCTGGATTCTGACCGGAGTATGGCACGGAGCGGCCTGGAATTTTATTGCCTGGGGGCTTGGCTATTTTGTGGCAATTGCCTTTGAAAAAAGAACGAAGCTGCCGCAGCGCTTAAAAAGTCCTGCAGCAAGATCTTTTTATAGAATACCTGTCTTGCTTTTTATTCAATTTCAGTGGGTCTTATTCAATTCAGAAAATTTAAAATCCGGACTTCTTTTTATTGGAAAAATGATTTTTTATCAGGCAAACAGCTTGGCAGACAGCAGAACTGCATTTTTGATCAAAGATTACGCATTTTTTATAGTGGCAGCGCTTATTCTTTGTTTTCCAATTTTACCGTTGCTTGAAAAAAGGGTAGCAAATAGAAAAAAGCTTTCTGCAGGAATCGAAATCGGAAAGGCAATTCTACTGCTGATTGCATTTGTATGGGCAATCTCATTTGTTGTAGCGGGACAGAACAATCCTTTTGCTTATGCAAATTTTTAATACGAAAGCATGCAAGGAAAGCTGCCGGTGGCAGGTTTTCTACAAGGACAAAAGAAATGAATAAAAATAATCTTATAAAAAAAATAACAGCATTTGTTTTTTTGACATTGCTATTTATATGGAGCATGAAAAACAGCTTATTTACAGCATTGGCAAATATTTTTAACTATTTGGGTCAAAGTGGGACAGAGGCTCTGTCAGAGCAGACATTGGAGGAAGAGTATACCGATTTGGTAGGCGGGCAGAAAATGCTGATCAACCTAAATGGCGCTGCAGCAGCTCTCTTGAATATGCAGGGACTTTACAGCAATATGGGAATGTACATTACAGAAGAGAAATACATCGTTTCTGCATCGGATTTTACAAGTACAGATTACGAATATTCAGAAACAGTTGATCTGAAAAATTTTCTAACTGAAAATGGTATACAGCTGCTTTACGTAAATGAGCCAACCAAATATACAGATGATTCACTATTTTCAAAATCCTTTGGAGTAGAAAGCTACAGTAACCGCAATATGGACCGATTTTTAGAAAGAATTCGTGCGGAGGGGATAAAAACAGTAGATATCCGGGAAAATATGGCGGAAGAAGGCCTGGATGCCTTTTCGCTCTTTTATAGAACGGATCATCATTGGACAGTACCGGCAGCCCTATGGGCCACGCAGAAAATAGCTGCCGGACTGAATGAGTATTGTGGTTACGACATAGACACTTCAATATATGACAGATCAAATTTTACAGAAAAAGAATGGAAAAACTGCTGGTTGGGTGAGCAGGGGAGAAAGGTGGCAGAAAGCTATGTAGGACTGGATGACTATACGGAGCTGAAGCCGGATTTTGAAACCAGCTTCACTTTCAAAAACTCCGATGGTAGTAGGTGGGATGGAAACTTTGATGACTTTATAAATGAAGAGATTTACAATACCGAAAACGATGTATATGAAAATGGAAGCTGGCATTACTCTTATTCCAGAATAAACTGTATCAACAACAGGGTGGAAAAAGGGAAGATCCTGATTCTGGGAGATTCTTACGATTATCTGACCCATCCCTTTTTGGCTCTTGGAGTAAGAGAAGTGGATTCCTTGATTTTAAGAGAATACGACGACAGCTTTTCGCTTCGGGATTACATCTTGGAAAACGGATACGATACAGTAATCATAGCATACGCCCAGTTTATGTTGGGCGCACACGATGATCCGACCTCTGCAAATTACCGTATGTATACCTTTGAATAGGAGTGTAAATGATATTAGTGAGCTTCTCTTGGCTCGAAGCAAGTTTACATCGTATTAAAGAGAAGATCGTTTCCTGCGGCTAACAAGGAAGTATAGTGCCAAAATCAAGATGGACAGCAGACTTCCAAGTGGAGAAGCAAGTCCCATGGGCTCTAAGGAATCCGGAAAATGGTTGCTAAGCAGCCAGGCCACCGGAATCCTTACCAGAAAAATGGAAAGGACATTGTGCATAAAGGTCACAAGGGATTTTTCACATCCGCAAAGGTATCCGTTTATGCAGAAGGTAAAGGCTACCAGAACAAAATCAATGGCATAGGTCTTTAAATATTGATTGGCCTGTAAAAGAACATCCGGATCACTTGTAAAGATTCCGTTAAAATACTGCGGGAGAATCCATGCCAGTATAAGCATGACAAAACCAAATACGGCGGTGAGAAAGATGCCAAAGCGAAGGGTTTTTACAGCACGCTCCGGTTTTCCGGCACCTCTGTTCTGAGCAGTAAGAGCAGAAATAGAGGAAAGCATGGAGGATGGAACCATAAAAATAAAGCTGACAACCTTTTCTACAACTCCGACGGCAGAGGATGCAACCAGTCCTCTGCCGTTTGCGATTACTGTAAGCAAAATGAAGGATATATTAATAAGAGTATCCTGGGCAGCAACTGGAAATCCGATGGAAGATATTTTCCTTATAAAGTAAAAATCCACATGAAGGTCCTTTTTTTCAAAAGAAAAAGGAAGCTTTCTTTTTGTAAGCAGAAGAATTCCAAAGATGGAGCTGATCAACTGGGCAGAGCTGGTAGCAATTGCTACGCCGACTGTATCCATTCCAAGAAATCCGGTAAAAAGAAAATCTCCGAAAATGTTTATGACACAGGCCACAGCAACAATTTTCAAGGGAGTTTTGGAATCACCCATACCACGGAAAACAGCTGCAATGACATTGAATGCAGTAATAAAAGGAATTCCAATGGAACAGATGAGAGTATATTGTACGGCTTCCTGTACAGCTTCTGCAGGTGTTTGCAGCAGACTGATCAGGTTTGGAGTAAGAAAAATCATAAGTGGAGTTAAAAGAGCTGCAATGAAGAGAAAGAAGAGAATGGTATTTCCCAATGTTTTTGCAGCAGCTTTTTTATCATTTGCCCCAAGATTGTGTCCAAGCAGAACCGTACAGCCCATGGCACAGCCGACAATGAAGCCGGTTATGATCAGCATCAGCTGACTGCCGATGGTGACTGCGGATATGGCAGAGGTTCCGTTAAATTTTCCCACAACAAAAAGATCTGCAGCTCCGTAAAAGGCCTGCAAAAAATATGCTCCCAGATAAGGAAGCGAAAATTTTAATAATTTTTTCTTGTAATTTCCCTGAGTTAAATCAGATACAGTAGTTGATGACATGGTTTTCTCCTTCTTGACTTATGCACTTGAACAATGTAATGTGTATAACTGTTATACAGTCAAGGAGAAAATATGAAAAATTTGATAAAAATCAGTGAGTTCTCCGGATTGTCCGGAATTTCCAGAAAGCTGCTTATTTATTATGACAAGTACGGAATCTTGAAGCCAAAGTATGTTGATCCGGAAAATGGTTACAGATATTATTCCCGCAAACAGCTTGAAAGTGCGAGTGTTATCGTCTCTTTAAGACAAGCAGGAATGTCATTGGCTTCAATTAAAGAATATTTAAATAAAAAATCCCCGGATCATCTTATGGAGCTTTTAAGTATGCAGGAAAAGCAAATAGAAGAGCAGATCAGACAGCTTTGCAACATAAAGCAAATGATAGAAAGCAGAAAAAAGCTTACCGAAAGGGGAAAAGAAGCAAGGCCCAATCAGATTTATATAAAATACTGTCCGGAAGAAACCATTTTTTTAGGGCCAAGGATCGAAAAAAAATTTGATTATGAATCTCTGTGGAGCGGGACAATAGATTTTCTGGAAGCATGTCGCAGATATGAAATACCCATTGGGCTGCCAATCAACGGAATTACGGATATCAGCCGGAGAGATTATCTTCAGCCGGAATATTACTACTGTGAAGTTCCTTTTGGAAAGGGCGAAATCTTTCAAAGAAAAGAAGAGGGAGAGTATTTAATCGCAACAGCCTATGCACCCTACAATGCAGCAGCGCCAGTATACGACAAAATTTTTCAATTCATCGAAAAAAACGCTTTAAATACAGAACAGATTGCCTATGAAGAGTATCTGACAGATGAACTTACGGAAGAAAATGATCAGAAGTATTTGCTGCAGATTTCAATCAGAATAAAAAAATAGAAAAAGCTGCCGTACTTTTGCTGTGCGGCAGCTTTGAGCTTTTATAAAAGAATAATGTTGTGTTTTTCGCACTCTTCAACCATTTCCTGTGGCCAGAGAGAAGCCTGTACTTCACCGACATGTGCACGATTTAAAAGAAGCATGCAAAGTCTGGACTGTCCGATACCACCTCCGATGGTATAAGGAAGCTGGCCTTCCAGGAGCATTTTGTGGAAAGGAAGAGCTGCTCTTTCCTGACAGCCGGCTTTTTCAAGCTGTTCCTTTAAGGACTGCTCACTGACACGGATTCCCATGCTGGAGACTTCGAGTGCGCGGTCCAGTGTCGGGAACCAGAAAAGGATGTCGCCGTTAAGAGCCCAGTCGTCATAGTCCGGTGCACGTCCGTCATGGGGTTCTCCGTTGGAAAGTTTATCTCCAATCTGCATTACAAATACACAGCCATGCTCTTTGCAGATACGGTTTTCTCTTTCTTTTGCATCACAGTCCGGATACAGATCCAAAAGCTCCTGTGAGGTAATGAAAAAGACATCTTCCGGAAGCTTTGCAGCAGCCTGAGGATAACGATACCAAACCTCATGCTCCATGTGCTTTATTACCTTAAAGATTCTGCGGACAAAAGCTTTGAGTGTTTCAACGGTACGGTCTTCCTTGCGGATCACAAATTCCCAATCCCACTGATCTACATAAGAGGAATGAAGGTTGTCTAATTCTTCATCTCTTCTTATGGCATTCATATTTGTATATAAACCTTCACCGGGTTTAAATCCGTAGCGCTTTAAAGCCATACGTTTCCATTTTGCCAGAGACTGTACAACTTCAACATCTTTACCGGGAAGATCTGCGATGTCGAAATTTACGGTACGCTCATAGCCGTTAAGGTTGTCGTTCAGTCCTGAATCATGTGTAACAAAAAGTGGTGCGGAGATTCGGTCCAGATTCATGACATTGCCGAATTCTTTTTGAAAGGTATCGCGAATATATTTGATCGCAGCCTCTGTTTCTCTTACGGTAAGATGAGGGTCATAACCCTCAGGTAAAATAAGACTCATAATTTTCCTTCTTTCTAAATTGTATAAAAAACCAAAAAAAGTTTAGCAGAAATACAAAAAGATTTCAAGAAAAACAGCATATATGAGGAACGGATGATATAATGAAACGAAATGTGCAAATCGTATAATAGGCGGAAATAGCCTCTTTTAGAGGCTTGCTGAATATAGAAGGGAAAAGAAAAATGGGAAAATGTCTTTTGGTAGCAGGAGGAGAATATGAACCTTTAAAACAGAAAGAAGAGTATGATCTGGTCATAGCCTGCGATAAAGGATATGAACATTGTCTGAAAATGAATTTAAGGCCGGATCTGGTTATCGGAGATTTTGATTCCTGTGAGAAAAAACCGGCAGAAGGAATCGAAGTGAAAAAGCTGAATCCGATCAAAGACGATACGGATACCATCAGTGCAGTACGTCTGGCACTTGAAAAAGGCTTTCGTGAGATTCATATTTGCTGTGCGTTTGGAGGAAGATTTGATCATAGCCTTGCAAATGTGCAGACAGCAGTATTTATTGCACAGCATGGGGGAAGCGCTGTCATCATGGGAAAAGACACGACTCTTTACGGATTAAAGGATGAAAAAATAGAATTAGAAGCGGTAGAGAATGCTTATATTTCTGTATTTGCAATTTCAGATGTATGTCAGAAGGTTACGATTAAGGGGACAAAATACGAAATCGAAAAGCAGGATCTGACGAATGCATACCCCATCGGAGTCAGCAATGAATGGACATCAGAAAAAGCAAGTATTTCGGTTGAAAAGGGGATACTTGTGGTTGTTGTTTCAAAAAATGTGAAAATCTTATAAAAAAATCTATGAATAATCGGTAAAATATAAGGGGAGAAAATATAATTATAAAGTTGTTTCCGAATAGCTCATGTGATAAAATGTTTACTCGTTGTGCATTAAAATAAGGAATGAGAAGGGGGACAATATTGAAAGCAATTGTAAACAAGTGGACATCTTGTAATTTGGTGGTAAAAATTGTAATTGGTCTTGTAATCGGAGTAGTGATCGGGATTTTTGCACCGGGAGCATCATTTGTTGGGATTTTCGGAACGGTATTTGTAGGAGCGCTGAAGGCAATCGCTCCGGTGCTTGTTGCGTTTCTGGTAATGAGTGCATTATCAAAATCAAAAAAGGGACTGGGTTCCCGTTTTCGTACGGTAATTGTTTTATATATTCTGAGTACTTTTATGGCGGCAATCGTAGCAGTTGTAGCCAGCTATCTTTTTCCGATTACTCTGGTTTTGGACGGGGCAGCGGCAGACGGAACACCGCCAAGTGGAATCGGAGAGGTGTTTTCAAATCTGCTTACCAATATGGTATCTAATCCAT
>CAVFRH010000131.1:0-7690 GCA_963624695.1 bacterium | reverse complement strand
TGTCTACATACTCATCTGCAATTACCGGAATTTCACGGTCTGTCAGCGGGAGCTTCAGCATTTTTCCTACAATATCTTTGTATCTTTCATCCTCCGGATTTACTGCAACTGCTGTATCTCCTAAAAGGGTTTCCGGTCTGGTGGTTGCGATCTCTACGAATTTTCCTTCTTCTCCTACTACCGGATAGTTAATGTGCCAGAAGAAACCATCCTGATCTTCATGCTCCACCTCTGCATCTGATAAGGAAGTCTGACATTTCGGGCACCAGTTGATAATACGGCTTCCTTTGTAGATCCATCCTTTTTCATAGAGACGGACAAAAACCTCCTCAACTGCACGGGAGCTTACTTCGTCCATTGTAAAGCGTTCTCTCTCCCAGTCTGCGGAAGCTCCAAGCTTGTGCAGCTGATTTATAATGCGGCTGCCGTACTCTTCCTTCCAAGCCCAGGCATGCTCCAGGAATTTTTCTCTTCCCATTTCTCTTTTGTCCAGACCCTGCTCCTTCAGCATATTGGTAACCTTTACCTCTGTGGCAATTGCCGCATGGTCAGTTCCAGGCTGCCAAAGAGCCTCGTACCCTTGCATTCTCTTGAAACGAATCAAGGTATCCTGCATGGTGTTGTCCAGCGCATGTCCCATATGCAACTGTCCGGTTACATTTGGCGGCGGCATAATAATAGTGAATGGTTTTTTCTTTGGATTTACACTTGCATGAAAATATCCCTTGTCCATCCATTTCTGGTAAAGTCTGTCTTCCAGCCCTTTCGGATCATAGGTTTTTGCTAACTCTTTGCTCATTTTTTTCCTCCCGGACAGGTCTCTTGCCTGTTTTTTATTTTAAGCCGTTTTCGCTAAAAAAGCCCCAGAGAAGCCCTCTTGGAGCCAATTTTTATACTAAATTAAAAATAATCATACGCATCTCATTATATTGAAGGTCCATTTATTTGTCAATGTCAGGAGTCTACCGGAATTTTACTAATATTTCACCTTTACTATACTTCCTTTTTTATTGTATAATGGCGTTTAGTCTAAATTCGGGGGAATTGTCAGATGCAGCAGCTAAGCTTTTCAGATTATGAATATAACCAACGTCGAAAAAAAACAAGACGGGACTATTTTCTGGAGGAAATGGACAAACTTTTGCCCTGGGATGAATGGGCCGAGCTTGTAGCACCCCACTATCCGACGGGAAGCCGTGGACGAAAGCCTCAGTCAATCCAGAGAATGCTGAAAATGTATATGCTGAAAGACTGGTTCCATCTGTCTGACCTTTCAACAGAAGAAGCTGTTTATGACAGTTACTCCATGAAACAGTTTTTAAAGATCAATTTTGCGGACAATGATCAGGTGCCGGATTCCACTACCTTGTGTAAGTTTCGTCAGCTTTTGAAAAAGCACTGCCTGGATCTTATTATCTATACCCAGACAAAGGATATTTTGCGGGAGCACAAGCTTCAAATCCGCGATGGAATCCTGATTCAAAGATAGACTTTCGATTTGAATTGCTTCTTAATATAAAATCGGCTGCTGCATTATATACTACATGCAACAGCCAATTTTTTATTCTTCCATTTCTTTTTATTTCTGTACTGCAGACTTCAAAATCTCTTTCAGCTCCTCTACAGAAAATGTGTATTTGCTTCCGCAGAACTGGCAATTCATCTCAATGGATTTGCCCTCCTGAATCATGTCCTGAATTTCTGCTTCTCCAACACTGATCAGAGCCTTTGTGACTCTCTCCTGACTGCAATTACAGCTTAGCTGTACCGGTATTTTTTCCAGAACCTGCAGATCCAGTCCTTCCAATACGATTGCTGCAATATCCTCGGGGCTTTTTCCCTCCTCCAGCATGGTCGTAACAGAGCTTATCTTTGAAAGATTTTTCTCTAGTGTGCTGATTACCTCTTCCGGTGTGTCCGGCATAAGCTGTAAAATGAAGCCGCCCGCCTGTCTTACAAAATTTTCTCTGTCAAGCAGCACTCCAAGTCCCACCGAAGAAGGAACCTGCTCACTGCTGCTGAAGTAGTAGGTCAGATCCTCGGCAATCTCTCCGCTGACCAGCTCCACCTGTCCGGTGTAAGGCTCACGAAGTCCCAAATCCTTTATTACCGTCAAATATCCCTTTCCGACTGCTCCACTGACATCCAGCTTGCCATTGGCTTTTGCATGGATCAAAACATTTGGCTCGTAGACATACCCCTTTACGTTTCCCTTTGAATCTGCAGTAACCGTAATTCCTCCAATGGGTCCGTCTCCCTTGATGGACAGGGTCATTACATCCTTCTCTCCCTTCATCATAGGACCCATCATGGCTCCTGCTGTCAGAAGTCTTCCAAGTGCTGCTGTGGCAACCGGACTGGTATTGTGTATTTTTCTTGCCTCTTCTACCAGATCTCTGCTGTAAACTGCAAATATTCTTACACGGTCATCTGCTGCCGTGCCTCTGATCATATAGTCCATTTTTTTCCTCTTACTTTCCTTTTTCTCTGGCTACCACCAGGATTCTTTCACTTTCGTCTCCTGCCTTTTCCCTGCTGTAATCATCAAAGGCCTCTACAAAAATCATACCGGCTTCCTTTAAAAGCGCCTTGATTTCCTCTAAGTCATAACCTCTTTGCTGATGATATTCTTCCCTTTTTCTGTAAAGATCACCTTTTTCCGGCAGAAAAAGTGTCAGCTGATATTCGTTGATAAAGCTTTCTTCATCGTAATAATTTTCCCAGATAAAGGCTCCGCTGTCTCTGCTTTCCGAAATCGAACTGTTTCCGATGGAAGCATATTTCTTTTTCGTATTAAAGTCAAAGAGAAAAAGTCCGCCCGGATCCAGATAATTATTTACAAGGGAAAAAACCTGCTTCAGCTCCTGCGGCTCTGTTATGTAATTTACGCAATCACAGGAGCTGATCACTGCCCGCATTGTACCATAGAGCTCAAACTCCCGCATATCCTGAAGGAGATATAAGATGTCGAAGCCACTTTCATCCCGCTTTGCAATGGCCTGCTGCAGCATTTCATCCGAAGCATCTATGCCTGTCATGTCGTAGCCTTTGGCAGCCATGCATTCCGTAATCGTTCCAGTTCCACAGCCAAGATCCAAAAGCAAACCATCTGAAATCCCCTCTCTTTTCAGAAGTTCTTCCATCCTGTCTGCCATTTTTTCGTATTCGATATTGTCCATGAATTCATCGTAAATTTCGGCCAATGCTGTATACTCATCCATTTTTTCTGTCCTCTATAGATTTTTTCTCTGATCCGGTCTGCTGTTCAAAATTTCTGAAATGTCTATGATCTGATTTTCATCTTCATCCTGAAGATAGGTTTGCAGATTCTGCATCCGGACATCCAGTCTTGCACTTTCTTCTGCACACTCAAAGAGTTCTTTGTTGATCTCCTGCGTCTGCTCCGGTGTACGTTTCTTTTTATAGCGCAGCTTGTGTTCCAGACTTGCCCAGAAATCCATTGCGATGGTACGAAGCTGTACCTCCACCTTCATGTATTTTGTTTCTTCCTTTAGAAAAATGGGCACTTCCACAATAAGATGAAGACTTCTGTATCCGTTTTCCTTTGGATTTGCAATATAATCTTTTCTTTTCAGCAGTCTTACATCGTCCTGACGCAGAAAGCTTTCCTCCAGAATATAAATATCCTTCGGAAAGGAACAGATTACCCTTACTCCTGCAATATCTGTAATATTTTTTTCAATTTCTTCGATTGAAATGGGAATCTTTCTGTCCCTTACCTTTCGGATCAGGGAGTTAGGCGATTTTAATCTGGATTTTATGCTCTCGATCGGGTTGCAATCGTATTTTAAGCCCAGTTCTTCATTCAGAACCTTGAATTTTGTTTCCACTTCCATAATCGCACAATTATATCTGGAATACATTTCTTCGAAAGGATTTGTACAGACTTTTACGAAATCAAGCATTTCATCTGAGAGAATTTTTTCCCGAAAGTTTTCTATCTGCTGCTCTAATATTTCCTCCTGCTTAAGCTCTCCTTTTAAAAGCTCCGGCAAATTGCTGTTTTCCATATATCATCTCCATAGTTTACTTTGACTCATTACTTTGTATAACTGCATAAAAAAAGGAATTCGCAGCTGGAATTCCCTTTTCTCTCCTGCACCGCCATTATAGCATAAAGCTTTCGCAAAGTCTTATTAAGAATTTCGAAAGCACTTCACGAAAGCTTTATAAATTGCATTGCCTTTCAGCATTTAATCGCGTTCTTTGTGAAATTTTACTCTTCCACTACTCCGTTTTTTACATCTATCGCCTTTAACTGGTCATCTTCCACAATAATGCGAATGGTATCTCCCTCATCCACATCACCTTCCAAAATCAGCTTTGCAGAAAGGGTTTCCACATATTTCTGCAAGTAACGGCGAATTGGTCTTGCACCAAATACCGGATCATATCCTTCTTCGATTACCTTTTTCTTCGCCTCATCTGATAATTCCACATTCAGCTGCCTGTCAGCCAAAAGCTTATTGATACCCTTCATCAAAAGCTCTACGATGCTTCCGACATTATCCTTGGTCAAAGGCTTGAACATGATGATTTCATCTAATCTGTTCAAGAATTCCGGTCTGAAGTGACTTCTCAGTTCATTGTTTACCAGTTCTCTGGCTTCTTCTGAAATTTCTCCGTTTTCCTGGATGCCATCCAGCAAGTAAGAGGATCCCAGATTTGACGTCATGATCAGGATGGTATTTTTAAAGTCTACTGTCCTTCCCTGGGAATCGGTGATCCTGCCGTCATCGAGTACCTGAAGCAATACGTTAAATACATCCGGATGTGCCTTCTCGATTTCATCAAACAAAACGACACTGTAGGGTTTTCTGCGGACTGCTTCGGTCAGCTGACCACCCTCTTCGTATCCTACATATCCTGGAGGCGCTCCAATCAGTCTGGACACAGAATACTTCTCCATGTACTCACTCATATCGATACGGACCATATTGTTTTCATCATCAAAAAGGCTTGCCGCCAGTGTTTTCGCCAATTCTGTTTTTCCGACACCGGTAGGTCCAAGGAAAAGGAAGGAGCCAATTGGCTTGCCAGGATCCTTGATTCCTGCTTTTGAACGAATGATTGCATCGGAAACCTTGCTGACTGCTTCTTCCTGACCTACAACTCTTTCATGAAGCTGATTTGGAAGATGCAAAATTTTCTCTCTTTCTCCTTCCGTCAGCTTGGCCACCGGAATTCCCGTCCATCTGGATACAATAGAAGCGATTTCGTCCTCTTCCACACTTTCGTGAACCAGAGAAAGGTCTTTCTTTTTCACCATCTCTTCTTCGATTTCCAACTGTTTCTGCAGCTTCGGCAGTTCTCCGTACTGAAGCTCTGCCGCCTTATTCAGGTCATACTTCTGCTGTGCGATCTGAATCTGGTGATTTACGTCCTCAATCTGCTCCCTGAGCTTGGAAAGCTTTTCTACGGAAGTTTTCTCGTTTTCCCATTTTGCTTTCTTTTCATTGAACTCATCTTTCAGATCTGCCAGCTCTTTTTGAAGGTTCTCCAGTCTTTCTGCACTGAGTCGGTCTGTTTCCTTCTTCAATGCAGCCTCTTCAATCTCCAACTGCATTACCTTACGGTTCAACTCATCCAGTTCAGTTGGCATAGAGTCCATCTCTGTTTTGATCAAAGCACAGGCTTCGTCTACCAGGTCGATTGCCTTGTCCGGAAGAAAACGGTCAGAAATGTAACGATCCGAAAGTGTTGCTGCTGCAACCAGAGCTCCATCGCTGATTTTAACTCCATGATAGACCTCGTACCGTTCCTTCAGTCCACGCAGAATGGAAATGGTATCTTCTACAGTTGGCTCCTGTACATGTACCGGCTGAAATCTTCTCTCCAGTGCAGCGTCCTTTTCAATATACTGCCTGTATTCATCCAGTGTCGTTGCACCGATGCAGTGCAGTTCTCCTCTTGCCAGCATGGGCTTTAACATATTTCCTGCATCCATGGCACCATCTGTTTTGCCGGCTCCTACGATCAGATGCAGCTCATCGATAAAGAGAATGATCCTTCCGTCACTCTTTTTCACTTCTTCCAGAACGGCCTTCAGTCTCTCTTCAAACTCACCTCTGTACTTTGCTCCAGCTACCAGTGCTCCCATATCCAGAGAAAAGATGGTTTTATCTTTCAGATTCTGGGGTACATCTCCCCTTACAATTCTCTGTGCCAGTCCTTCTACTACGGCGGTTTTGCCCACACCGGGTTCACCAATCAAAACCGGATTGTTTTTGGTTTTTCTTGAAAGGATCTGAACCACATTTCGAATCTCGCTGTCTCTGCCGATTACCGGATCCAGCTTTTGCTCTCTTGCCTTTTCCACCAGATCGATTCCGTATTTATTTAATGTGTCGTAGGTGCTTTCTGGATTGTCACTGGTCACTCTTTGATTTCCCCGAACTGTGCTTAAAGCTTTCAGGAATCTTTCTCTTGTGATGCCGAATTCTTTCAGCAGCTGCTTCATATCCGGTGACGGATACTTTAATATAGAAAGGAAAAGATGCTCTACGGAAACATATTCATCGCCCATGGCCTTTGCTTCACTCTCTGCTTCTACCAGAGACTTATTTAAATACTGGCCGATGTAGAGATTTCCGCCGGATACCTTTGTTTTCTTTCCAATGGCCTGCTCCACACTGTTTTTAAAGTATTGGGGCTCAATTTCCATTTTTTCAATCAATGTTAAAATCAGGCTGTCTTCCTGATTTAAAAGGATGTGCAGCAAATGCTCCTGCTCTATCTCCTGATTGCCGAAATCATAAGCACATTTTTCAAGTTCCTGAACTGCCTGTACTGACTTCTGCGTAAATTTACTGATATTCATAAAAACACCTCCTTATTCAGGTATTTCATTTCTTTCCTTAACTGTCCCCCAGTATAGACCTAATTATTAGCACTGTCAAGTATCGAGTGCTAAAATTGTTGTAAATTTTGTGAATTTTCTGAAAATTTATTCTTTTTTATAGATTTTTTCTTCATGTAATCTTTCATTCCATCTTTTTTTCTTTTTCTGAAACAACCTTCTTTTCATTTCTTCTTTAAATTTTTTAGTTCTCCCGAAATCTTTTTCGTTTTTTTCTTCTTTTTCGAAAATTATTTTCTTTTTGTCTAAAAAAAGCGAATCTTTTATTGACATCTATTTTTCAAGAGCATATAGTAGCAAAAGACTGTTTTCGGCAGGAGGAATATTTTATCAATCGTTCCTTCTCTTTGAAAACTGAGAAACAATTTTGAGAAAGAGGTATCTAAAATGAAAGACATGATAGAGATCCGCTGGCATGGCCGAGGCGGTCAGGGAGCTAAGACAGCCAGTCAGCTTCTTGCAGATGCTGCCTTCATGGCCGGCCAGTATGTACAATCATTTCCTGAATATGGCCCGGAACGCTCCGGTGCCCCCATTACTGCCTACAATCGAATTTCACCTGAACGCTGTCCTGTTCATTCCAATATATACGATCCGGACTATGTAGCAGTTGTAGATGAAACTCTTCTGGAAACAGTAGATGTTACCGCCGGTTTAAAGCCAGAAGGTGCCATCATTATCAATTCCGAAAAATCAGCCGCAGAGCTTCGTCCTCTCCTGCATGGATACAAGGGACAGGTTTTCACCATTGCTGCAGGCCCGATTTCCAGAAAGCATCTTGGTGCATATTTTCCAAACACTCCTATGCTT
>CAVFRH010000130.1:0-7018 GCA_963624695.1 bacterium | reverse complement strand
TTGCAGCAGCACTTGCAGCAGCCATGGCAATCGGCATTGCAGCAGGATTTAGTACACAAAAAGTACAGGCAGCAGAAGAAACAGTCATATCCGATATAGATGCCACAGCTCATATCAATGCTGACGGAAGCGGATATATTGAGTTTGATTACCGTGCATATTCTGAGGATGAGCCTCTTGTTGAGGTCGGTGGAGTTCCCCTCAAGGATATCATTACCTTTAATGACGGCGGATATATTGATCAGTTTTATACGGAAGAAAAGACAGGTGATATGAGTGATATGTTGGCGCTGATTTATCCATACAGTGTACATGTTCATGGAGCAGGACCATCCGGTTTCTGTAGTGGGGCAGGATATCTTCATTTTGCAGATGAAAGTGGTGACTCCTACGGTCTTGTTATTTGGAGCAGCTCGATAAAATGGCATTGGGTAAAGTATAACAGCAGCAAGCCGGCCATTGTAAAACTCAGCTGGAATTCATAAATGTAAATATCGAAAAGAAAAATTACAGCTCCGGAATTTTCCGGAGCTGTATTGCCTTGCTTTTTATTTTTCAGTATGCTAGACTTTTGATCAAAAGGGGAGTGTGTCGAAAGATACGTCTGCAGAGGGGTAAATTCAAAGTCTTTTCAAGGCTTTGCAGACTGCCGACTTTGAAGGTGCCTTCAAGCCACAGCGAAAGTTTCTCCCCTTTTTATTTTTTCTTGATTTCCTGTCTTTTTACCAGTAAAGCAAAATCCCCGTTTTTTTCCATCAGCTCTTCATAGCTTCCCTTTTCTGTAATGTCTCCGTTTTTCACCAGAAGAATGCAATCACAATTCTGCAACGTTGACAACCTGTGAGCTACCATAATGACGGTACAGTTTAAACTTTCAATGCTCTGAATCACCTTTTTCTGGGTACTGTTATCCAAAGCAGATGTGGCCTCATCCAAAATCAAAAGGCCCGGTTTCTTGATCAGGGTCCTTGCTAACAGGACACATTGTTTCTGACCACCTGAAAATCCGCCTCCGCATGTCTCCGACACATTGGTATCCAAGCCTTCCGGCAGGGTCCGGATATAGTCACCGATGGCGGCCAGATCCAAAGCTTCCCAGATTTCCTCGTCTGAAAATTGGGAATCCCCCAGCGTAACGTTGTACTTTACGGTTCCGGGGAAGAGTTTTCCGCGTTGGGACACAAAGCCGATGTGGCTGCGTACAGACTGCATATTTAACGTAGTCAGGAGCTTTTTGTCAATCAAAATTCGACCGGAATCCGGTTTGTTTATCCCAATCAGCATGTTGATCAGGGTGCTTTTTCCGGAGCCGCTTTCGCCGGCAATTCCAATCTTTTCGCCTTTCTTTATATCCAAGGACATATTTGACATCTTGAAGGCATTGTTGTCTTTGTAAGAAAAACTGACATTTTCAAATGTAACCTCGCCTCGGATTCGATTGACATAATTTTCGCCGCTCTTTTCCGTATCTCTGTCATCCAATATGGGCAGAAGCTGCTCGTAGGAGGGCTTCATAGTGCTTAAGGAATCGATCATGCTGCACAGCAGGCTGGCGGCGGATGTCACGAATGCGTAAGAGGTTGTAAAGGCAATGTAATCCGCACCGGAAACCTTGCTTATCACCGCAATCGAAAGAAGAAAAGCACTGCTGATGGCAGAAAAAAGGGTCTGGATCAGGGGCTTCAGCTTTACAAGAAGCACAGGATCATAATTACAGCAAAGGATTTTGCGGTAGAGATTGGCCCATTTTACAAAGGCCCGTTTCCAGGCACCGGCGGTTTTTATTTTGGAAATGCCATTGAGGGTGGTATAGGTCAGTTCCTTTATCTGGGAATCGGCTTCCAGCTTATCTGCTGTATTTGCCCGGTTTGCAACCATTGCCAGGGCAGACAGCAGAACCTGCAGAACTACAAGGATGAAAGCCGGAAGAACCAGACTGGATGCAAATTTTCCGATTTGGGGAAAATAAAGAAGAGAAAACAGGACGGAAACAAAGGTACTTAAGACCGTCGTTGCCATAAAAGCGCCCAGCTTTCTGGCATTTGCAACATAGGCTGTAATGCGCCCGGATCCGGTTTTATCGAAATAATTCAGCGGCTTTCTTAAAATGCGCATCATAACGGCACTTTGCAGGGCTTTTCCGCAGTCATTTTCCAGTAAGCTCATACCGATGTACTTATAGGCCTGGACAAAGGCTCTTGCAAGTGCGGTGATCAGATAGGAGATCAGAAGCACACTAAGAAAGGGGTAGGCCTCCTGTCCTATGTAGATATATTTTCCAAGAACCCTTCTGTTTATGGCAGGGATGACAAGTCCCAGCAGGGTGAATAAAAGGGACAGTCCCAGCAGCAGCATGATCTTTGCACTTGGGACAGAAGTCATTACATAGCCCACTACCCGCAAAAAGCTCAAGGGTTTGTCTGTAAGGGGACCGTCCGGAAGAGGACGGTATATTTCATAGATCTCTGAGCTTAAGGAAAGAGATGAGGAAAAGCGTTGCTTTCTGCCCTGATTTGGCAGATAGCAATACCTTCCCAGAAACGATTTTTCGATGACGATCCATCGTTCGTCCCCTGTTTTTGCCAGGTAAATTCGATTTGAATTTTGCCGCATGGATTTTTTCAGGTCTTTGACCTGATTGTACATGACTCCATTTGACTCCAGCATCATTTTCAGAAGCTCTTTTTCACTTTCGGCTTTTCCTTTAATGCAATTGGTTAGTCCAAAGGAAAGGATAATATAGTTCAGGCAATTTTCCAGATCATCCATCGTTTGAGAACCCAAGGACAGATTCCCGGCAATCTTATTGTTTAAAGCCGCTTCGGCCTGTTCAAGGAGTCCGTCTTCATTGGCCTGCCTTTTTCGAATGATTTCACTTTCTATATTCACTATGCGTCCTCCATAAGTCTTGTAAACCATCCGCCCTTGTGGTAGAGCTGCAAAGGTGCGCCCTCTTCCACAATTTTTCCATGATCCATTACCACGACACGATCGCACAGCATTACGGTAGACAGGCGGTGCGCTGCGATAACGCAGGTAGTCTGGCGCTTCATAATGGCCCGAAATACCTTTTCTTCGGTAATGGCATCCAAGGCAGAGGTAAACTCGTCCAGTACCAGAACAGTCGGCTCCATGGCTAGGGCACGTGCCAGCTCAATTCGCTGCAATTCTCCGCCCGAATAGTTTCTGCCGTGTTCGACAACCTGCGACTTATAGCCGCCGTGACTGTCTGCAATGACGCAGTGGATCTGGGCATCCCTGGCTGCCAGGATCATCTCATAATCTTCGATTAAGTCGTCCCAGAGGCGGATATTGTTTCCGACACTGTCCGCAAACATCATAATTTCCTGGTCTGCGGAGGCAATGGATGTATGTACAACAGCAGATGGAATCTGTGACAGGGGCCTTCCGTCGTAGAGGATTTCACCACTGCCTGGCTGATACAGGCCGGTCAAAAGCTTCAGAAGCGTGCTTTTTCCGCATCCGGTCTTTCCTACAATGGCAAGACTTTCTCCCTGCTTGATTTCCAGATTGAAATGCTCAAGAACCGCCTGATCATTGATTCCATAGCTGAAGCAGACATCTTTTACGCAGATATCGCCCTTCAGCTTTTGTGGAAGGGTCTTACCAAGTTCGATTTCCGGCATTGGCTTCATTTCTAAAATGTCATCCACACGCTCAATATCGGTCCGAACCAGCTGAAGTTCCTTCATGATTTCCGTCATCTGTTCCATGTTGTTTTGCATGTTTTGAACGATGGTCATATACAGGCTGAGAAGACCCATGGTAAAGGAGCCATTCATAATAAAAAAGGCCCCTGCAAACAGAAGGAGGGCAGAAGACAGGTAATTACGCAAATTTGTCAAAAATCCGGATGCCGTGTAGAGACGGATCAGTCTGTATTTTCCGTCATCAAAGGCATTTTGACTATCCATCCAGGAGGTAAAATAGGCATGCTCCGCACCGGAAATCCGGATGGTCTCCATCATATCCATTCCGTGAAGGGTGCGGCTGTTGGCTGCACTCTCTGCAGTCGATATACTCCTTGAAACCGTCGAGATCCGTTCATTTAAGAAGCGGTTTACCAGAATGTAAACTGCCTCAAGAGCCAGAATCATGCAGGTTATGGAAATGTTGTAATAAAACATCAAGGCAATGTAGACAACGGCAGAGGCAAAGTCGATGGCCCGGGGGGTAAGCTTCTGTAGGATCGTATAGTTCAGGTAGGTGTTTGCATCCATTCGATGGACCAGATCGCCTGAAAATCGTTCCTCAAAAAAATGCATGGGCTGCATCAGGATCGTTTTATAGAGATTGGCGGCAGAATGCGCCGTCATTCTCCGGCTTTCCCGCAAAATATAGAGGGTTTCCCAGACGGACAGCAAAATTCGGCACAGCACTAGAAAGGACAGGAGCAAAAGAACCGGAAGGATCAGATTCCTCTGACCTTTTTCCATAATCTCATCCATAATGAATCTGGAAAGCAAGGCGGTCAGGATGATGGCAGCCGTAGCCAGTCCCCGGATCAAAATGGCTTTTCCGAGGACTCCGCCATTTCCTTTGATATGGTTTTTCAGGATTTTAAGCATATTGTCGGGCTTTCCGGAAGGCACAAATTCGCTGCCCGGCCGTATATGCAGGAGAACTCCGGAAAATCGGTTCCAGAAACTGTCGAGGGACATGCTGTATTGTCCTCGGGCAGGGTCACTTAGCCGGATATTCTTTTTCCCAACACCGCAGATAATGACGTAGTATCGTTTATTCCATTGGGCGATAACTGGAAAGGTTAGATCTCTAAGTTTTGCTCTGTCTGTGCATTCCTCGCGAATAGTCTCCAATTGATAGTGCTCTGCAGCTTTGCACAGCTGTGAAACCGTCGTTGTGTTTCTGGATGCCACGCATTGCTCCCGCACTTCGCTGATTGGAACGAATTTCTTATAATAGGCAAGCATCATAGACAGGGCAGCTGCACCGTTTTCTCCGGCATTCATCTGCATGATAAGCGGAATCTTTTTCATTTTGATCTCCCCTGTTGTTCGATTGCAGAACCGGCATAGTACATCCGGACAAGACTTTTGTATCCGAGTTCTTTCAGTTTTTCATAGCTGACTTTATATTGTGCCTTATTCCATTTGCCGGTCATGGCATAACGAATGCAATATTGATTGTATCGGTCCAGTTCCATCAGGCCGTCTGCCCGGGTAATCACCGGGAAAAACCACCGAATCCAGTTGATTCGATTGTTCTCTTCTTTGCCGGTAAAGACATTTTGACCAAGCCAGATCATAAGCTTTCCGGTTTCATCTGAACTTAATCCTTTCACTCGTTTTTCTCGTTCAATCCGTTTTGCCCTGCCCCGCATTTTGCGCTTGATCTTTTCCAAGGTATGGCGGGAAATGTCGATCCAGCCGTCTCCATACAGGACTCCTAAGAATTCAACAGGCTCGCCGGCATTGAGAATTCCTGTCTTTTTTTCATTAAAATGAAGCTTCAAACCCTCCACCAGTTTGCGAAGATCAGCGTAATCCTGCTCCGCCTCTTCTTTGGTTTTGGCATAGATCAGGATATCATCTGCATATCTGGCATACTGTATCCCCTTCTTTTGAAAGTAGGAGTCGACATCCGTCAGATAAATGTTGCTGAAAAAGCCGTAAAGGGGGCAGCCTGGTAAACCGGCGGTGTCTCCTTGAAAGACCTGGCCTCTGTAGATGTACTGTCTACGTTCCAGAAACCAGCTTAAAAAATTGGAAAGCTGCGGATCATCGCTAAAGATGCTCTTTATTTTATTTACAAGAAGCTCTACATTCATTGTATTGGCATACGATTTAATATCTGCCTTTACTGCATAGTATTTATCGAAATCTGGTTTTGCCTTTCGAATCTGAGCATACTCCTTTGCTCCCTTCATGAAGCGAAAGGAGTAGAGTTCATCGGAATACAATTCATCCATGTTCTGAAGTGCATAAGCAATCAGCCTCATAACTGCGACTTCATTTTTCGGGAATAAATACAGAATGCGCTTTTTATCTGAATCGGATTTTGGAACCAGCTTCATGGTCGGAAGACTAAAATAATAGTCTCCGTTTTTTAGTCTGCTAATATCTTTTTCACATTGATCACTTAAAATGTATTGTTCCGTGAATTCCCGAATATCATCGTCCGGCATACGCTCTTTCTTATATTGCCAAAAATTAATCCGATAGGATTTATCTATTATTTTATCAAAAATGCCCATTTTTTCTCTACCGCCATATTTCCTGAAACTGCTGATTTAAAGATTTCATTGCTGAGAATATAATACATTGCTTTGGGTAAATTTGTAAATAATGAACCATTTTGGAGGAGGATTATCCCCCTCCGGTAATCCTTCGTATAAAGGAATATAAAACGAAGACAAACATAAAGGGGGAAACCTATTATGATGAAGACAAATACATTAAAAGCAAATTCAATCTTTAAGAAAGTCATTGCAGCAGCAGTCGCAGCCGCTATCGCAATCGGCGTTGCAGCAGGATTTGGTACACAGAGAGTACAGGCAGCAGAAGAAAGAGTGATATCAGATGAACTGGCTACAGCTCATATCTATTCCGACGGAAGTGGATATATTGAACTGCACGATACATTTACTTCAAGGTATCCACTTAACGATATTGATGGAGTTGCCTTAAAAGATATCATTACCTTTAATGATGGTGGATATGTTGATACATTTTATACCGCAGTAGATGGAAGCGCAGGTGATATCAGTGATATCTATGCAGCTATTTATCCATATATTGTTTGTGTTCATGGAGCAGGACCGAAGGGCTTTTGCAGCGGATCCGGATATCTTCATTTTACAGATGAGAGCGATGACACCTACAATCTTTCCATTTGGAGTCATGCTGAAAGCTGGCATACTGTAAGATATGGCAGCAATGCTCATGACATTGTAAAGATCAGCTGGAATTCGTAAATGTGAATATCAAATTGAATATGAAAAAAACAGCTCCGGAAATTTCTGGAGCTGTTTTTCGAT
>CAVFRH010000129.1:0-9257 GCA_963624695.1 bacterium | reverse complement strand
AGATCAGAATTTACTGATTTATATAGCAATGCCACTTTCCTTACAGGAGGGATTTTACTATGAGTAAGAATGGATATAGCAGACCAGGATTTTTTGGAAATATCAATCATTATGATGCAAATGGCAAAAAGATCGGAGAGAGTCGCCCTGGATTTTTCGGAGGCATGAATGATTATGATGCCAACGGAAATAAGATCGGACATAGCAATCCGGGCTTTTTTGGAGGCATGAATCATTATGATAATAACAATCATAAAGTCGGAAGCAGCCGCCCGGGATTCTTTGGTGTTAATCATTATGACAGCAATGGAAAGAAGAGTGGCCACAGCAATCCGGGCTTTTTCGGTGATTGGAACCATTACGATGAATAAGGAGTGTGAGCAGAATGCGCGACCAGAAATTATATGAGTCGGTAGGAAGGTATATCGACAAATATTACATAGAAAAACCGGATGATATTAAGCTGGATAAAGAGATGAAATCCATCTTTGATAAGATCTCTGAATTTCGGGAAAAGCGTGCAGCGAAGAAAAAAGCAGAGCAGGAAAAGGAAGAGTATTCCATCCAATTAGATGATGCAGAAGAAACTTCTTTTGATATGTCCAGTATGACAAAGGAGAAGCTTTCTACGCCAGTATCATCTACCCTTTCCACCAATCGAAATATAGAGGATCTTATGGGGCAGATGGATGAGACTTTTTCACAGAGATTGCTTCGATTGATCGATGAAAGAGGCATGACGGATTCCGAGGCATATAACAAGGCTTACGTAGATAGGAGACATTTTTCTAAGATCAGAAAAGATGTTAATTATGCGCCTAACAAGAAGACAGTTTTAGCTTTTTCTATCGCTTTGGAGTTATCCATTGATGAGGCGAAAGACTTGCTGAACAGTGCAGGCTTTGCTTTTTCCAGAAGTTCAAAGACAGACATTATCGTAGCGTATTTTCTGCAAAATAAAATATATGACATGTTTGAAATCAATGAGATTTTAGACGCGTATGGACAACCGATATTCGGGTGATGGAAATGTCGCCTGGCATGCGACCAGCTCTGTTGGTTCTGCAATTAAAATGTGATTATCAGATAACCGATTAGTCAATTCCGAAAGGGAATTTTTGAAGGAGGTAAATCACATGAATGCAGGACTGACAGAGCTGGTTTTTATTTTGGACAGAAGCGGATCCATGGGAGGGCTGGAAAGCGATACCATCGGCGGGTTCAATGGCATGATCGAAAAGCAGAAGAAGGAAAACAGCCAGGTAAATGTTACTACGATTCTCTTTGATGATGAGGTGGACATCATTCACGACAGATTTCCAGTGGAGATTATCGAGCCTTTGACAGAAAAGGAATATTTTGTGCGAGGCTGTACAGCACTTTTAGATGCTGTAGGAACAGCCATTGAGAAGATGGAAAATGTACAGAAACATCTGCCGGAGGATCATCGGGCTGGAAAGGTGATTTTTGTAATCACTACGGATGGCTTGGAAAATTCCAGTGAGCATTTTAATTATGAACAGATCCGAAGAAAGATTGAGGCAAAGAAGGAGTGTGGATGGGAGTTCCTCTTCCTGGGAGCAAATATTGATGCGGGCCGGGAAGCTGAGAAGATTGGAATCGCCAGAAACAGATCTGTTACCTATGAGAATGATGCAGAGGGCATTGCAACCAACTTCGAAGCAGTAGGAAAAGCTTTGAGACGAGCTACCAGTTGTACTTTTGATGAGGAGCTGATAGCAGATGATTGGAAAGGTGACATTGAAGAATATCACAAGATGAGCAGCATACGAAAGCGAGGCTAGAGGTTGTCTCTAAGACCAATGCCTAATAAGCACTGGTCATAAGAAAATAAAACCAAAAGGTGGAGGAAAAAGAAAATGGCTATGATAACATGCCCGAATTGTGGTGAACAGATTTCAGACAAGGCGAAGACCTGTGTCCATTGCGGAACCGTATTGATTCCAGAAGAAAAGAAGTATTGCGCTGATTGTGGTGCAGAATTGGAGGAGGGCGCAACTATCTGCCCGAACTGCGGCTGCCCGGTAGAAAATAAAAGTGCTGAAGAGGCAGCACCTCAGCAGGTAGAAGTAACCGGTGTTCGCATGACGAAGAAATCAAAAAAGATAATTGCGATTGTAGCAATCATTGCCGTGATTGTTGCCGTTGTATCGGTTGTAGGAGTGCAGGTTTATAAAAAACAGGCGGCAGAAAAAGCAGCAGCTGAAGCGCAGCAGGCCAGTGAAGAATATGCATCCAATCTCAATCTGGCAGTAATCTCCATGCTTTCCGGAGCAAGCGATGCAGAGACCTGCGGCAACCTGATCAAGTCTGTCTGGTACAACGCAATCTATGAGGAAAGAGATGATTCAACGGATGAATACACTAGGCCAAATGGATATTTTGTATCGGATTTTAATGATGCCTTGAGCAATCTCTTCAGTGATTCAAGTTTTGCTAGTGATATCAGTGATATTGAGAGCAATCAGGATACAGTGCAGGATCTTATGAAAAACCTAAAGAATCCGCCGGAAGAATATGAAGATGCTTACGAGGCGGTAAACGATATGTATGATGCCTATATTGCATTTACAAATCTGGTTACCAGTCCAAGTGGTAGCTTACAGACCTATTCCAGCAACTTTAATGATGCAGATAGTGAGATGCTAAACACTTACAATTCTGCAAAGGTATGTCTGGAAAATTAAGAGAAACTTTTAAAGCACAAGCTGGCAAGAGTTAAAACAGAATACACATTTAAAACTCAGCCAAGGGGAAAGGAAAATCTCCTTGGCTGAACGCGGATAAGGCCGCTCAGCCCCCAGTTAGACGTTGCCGTGAGTCCCTGTGAGGCCATTATTGTGAGGCATTGTTGGTGCTCATGTGAGAATGTTCGAGCTCAGATCAGAACTTCCTTCAAACTACGAAAAATTCCCCGAAAGCCAAACTTTTCACTTTTATAAAAAAGACTTGTATGATATACTGGAAATTAGGTAAGTATACACAAATTTACATTGCTTGGAACCCAAAAAGTTGTTGAAAAAATAGAGGTGAAAACATGGCAGTATCATACAAAAAACTCTTTAAAATGCTGATAGACAAGGACTTGAAAAAGAAAGATTTTAGAGCACTGACAGGCGTTAGTGCCAATACTGTCAGTAAATTGGTAAACGGGGAAAATGTCACCATGGATGTGATCGAAAGAATCTGCCGTGGGATGAATTGCACTGTAGATGATATTTGCGAAATTCTTCCGGAGGGTACAGATACAGTATCTACGGGAAATAAAGAAACAGCAGGAGGACAAAAGAATGATTCGGAAAGCGTATAGCGCGGGAGCAGTGAAGTTCTCCTTCTGGTTCATGGAATTTAAGAAGGTCATGCAGCTCCTAAATGAAGGCAAGGATCTGAAAGAGATTCGGGAACTAAATAAAAATGAAAACATCTTTGAGACTAAGACACTGGCAAGAGGCGAGCAGATCTTTAGTACAGTATCAGCCAGGATTAAAACTCTGGATCCTAGCATCTATCCCATCTTTATAAATGGAGATCTGGCAACACAGAAACAGATTGCTCTGATTGGGACTTTGGCACATGACACCCTTTTTTTTGACTTTGTATACCATGTGCTTAGGGAGAAGATGCTGATCGGCAGCAATGAATATGCGGACAGTGATATGCGTATCTTTTTTAAAAATATTCAGGAGCAGGACGAAAAGGCTGCCAAGTGGACCGATGCGACCATTGCAAGACTTGGCCGTTCCTATAATACCCAGCTCTTTGAAGCAGGCATGATTGACCAGCCTAAACAGGGACAGACTGTAAAGAAGATATTTAAGCCAATCTTAGATAGAGAGTTGGAATATTGGCTTCAGGATCACGATATGGAAATCATGATCAAAGCCTTAACGGGGGTGGCATAATGGCGAGTTTAACAGACCGATTGGATGAGATGGAGCTGGCAATTCGCAAGCCCTCCTTTCGACAGAGCCGAGGTAAGGCAAATGAAGTAAATTACTGGATCTTTGACTATCCGCCGGAAAATGAGCTGGAAGTCAGAGAACGGATTAACTATATCAAAAACAAGAACAGTAAAGGCAATGATGGATTCGAACTGGTGGTGTTTGATCTATATGACATCATTATCGACTTCTTAGAGAAGAAGAATTTCATGGAGAAATGCTATGACTTTGAGAAAAAGCGTGGCATTGAGCGTATTACCAAGGCAGTTAATAACTCCATGAAAATTAACGATGATGACAGCTTGATCGTTCAGTATATCAAAGACAATACACCGGAGGACGCAGTGGTATTTTTGACTGGCATAGGGAAATGTTATCCCATCCTGCGTTCTCACAAGGTGCTGAACAACCTGCATCAGGCATTTGTTCGTTGCCCGGTGGTGATGTTCTTTCCGGGAACCTACAACGAGCAGGAATTAATACTATTCAATGAGATAAAAGACGATAACTATTATCGGGCATTCAGACTGGTGAAGTAGACAGAGAGTGCGAGGGAGGAAATAAAGCATGCAGATCAAAGACATGTTTAGTAAGAAAATCGACCGTGATATACAAGGCGTTATTATCGTAGGTCAGGGCGAAGATACCAATGTGAAGCAGGAGCTGGAAGAGTACGTTGTTACCCGTGAGCTGCGTAAGCACTTTGCAGATTTCTTTGCAGCATATAAGAGAGGAATTCAGGATAGCACACCGAAGATGGGCGTATGGATCTCCGGCTTCTTTGGAAGTGGTAAATCTCACTTCTTGAAGATTCTGTCTTATATTCTGGAAAATAAAGAAGTATGCGGCAAAAGAGCCATCGATTATTTCATCGATGATAAGAAGATAGAGGATCAGATGGTACTGGCAGACATGAAACTGGCAGCCAATACGCCATCCGATGTCATTCTTTTCAATATCGACTCTAAGAGCGACTCAAATGGAAAAGAAAATAAAGATGCCATCGTCAATGTGTTCTTAAAAGTCTTTAATGAGATGCAGGGCTTCTGCGGATCCATGCCTCACCTTGCAGATTTGGAGAGAAGACTTTCAGAAGAAGGAAGATTCGAAGAGTTCAAAGAAGCCTTTGAAGAAGAATATGGCGATCCATGGGAAGATTCCCGTCAGGACTTTGACTTTATTCAGGACACTGTCGTTGACGTGCTTGCAGATATGGATTTCATGAGCGAAGCTGCAGCCAGAAACTGGTGTGAAAAGGCTACAGAGGCTTACCAGATCAGCATTGAAGAATTTGCCAAACGTGTAAAATCCTACATCGATAAAAAAGGTAATAACCATCACGTGGTATTCCTGGTAGATGAGATCGGTCAGTATATAGGAGATGACAGCAAACTTATGCTGAATCTACAGACCGTTACTGAAGAGCTGGGAAAAGAATGCATGGGTAAAGCCTGGGTTATCGTAACCTCTCAGCAGGATATTGATTCTATTACCAAAGTAAAAGGAAATGACTTTTCTAAGATTCAGGGACGTTTTGATACACGTCTCTCCCTGTCATCCGCCAATGTAGATGAAGTTATCAAACGAAGAATTTTGGCTAAGACAGATACAGCAGCAGAAAGTCTGCGTCTTCTCTATGACCAGAAGGCAACCATCATCAAAAACTTGATTCTTTTCAATGATGGAGTGGAGAAAAAGCTTTATGAAGATGCCACAGACTTTGAAGAAGTCTATCCTTTTGTACCTTATCAGTTTAACCTGCTGGCCAGCGTTCTCACCAGTATTCGTACCCATGGTGCATCCGGTAAGCACTTGTCTGAAGGTGAGCGTTCCATGCTGGCACTCTTTAAAGAGTCTGCATCAGATATGAAAGAGCAGGAAATGGGAGCACTGATTCCTTTCCATCGTTTCTATGATGCTCTGGAAAATTTCCTGGATCATAGCCATAGCAGCGTGATTATCCGTGCTTATGACAATAGCTATATCAATCCGGAGAAGAAGGAAAAAGACGTCTTTAATATCAACGTTTTAAAGACCTTGTTCCTGATTAAATATGTCCTTGAAATCGAGGCAAATGTTGATAATATTACCAGCCTTATGATTGAAAATATTGATGACGACCGTATCACTTTAAAGGCAAAAGTAGAAGAAGCTTTAAAGATTCTTATGCGTCAGATGCTGGTGCAGAAGAATGGTTCTGTCTATGTCTTCCTGACAGATGAAGAGCAGGAAATCAATAATGAGATTGAAAAAGAAAATGTAGAGATGTCAGAGGTTATCACCAAAATCGCAGAGCTGATCTTTGAGGATATCTTCTCCAGCAAGAAATATCAGTATCCGGCATTTGGCGGCAGATACACCTTTGCCTTTAATCAGACCGTAGATGATCGTCCTTATAAGGCAAATCAGAACTATGATATCGGTCTTCGTATCCTGACACCTTGGTACGATGGCGGTATGGATGATCAAACCCTGCGTTTGGTATCCGGCCAGAGCAAGGAAGTATTGGTCTTACTTCCAAATGATGACGCTTTCCTCACAGAAATGCGCTCCTATCTGAAAATCGAGCGTTTCCTTCGTAAGAATACCTCTGTGCAGTTGGCAAAATACGAGACCATCAAAGAAGCAAAACGGACAGAGATGCGTGAGCGTAATGGGAATGCCAAGCTTTATCTGACAGAGGCATTAAAAGATGCTGTCATCTATGTAAATGGAGATGTTTTGCGTACTTCTGCAAAAGAAGTAAACAGCCGAATTAATGAAGCTATCGGTCGCCTGGTACAGACTGTTTATCACAAGCTTTCTTATATCGATGCGGCACTGGGAGAAGCTGATATTCGTAAAATGCTTAAAAGCACCAATCAGGTATCACTTAATCTGGGTGATAAGGGAGAAGCCAATGTTCATGCTTTGGATGATGTCCTTCAGTATGTGGCAGGCAATTCCAAGGTGCATATGATGACTTCCATGAAAACGATCAAGGATCGTTTCATGAAGGCACCTTATGGCTTCGTAGAGGATGATATTTGTTGGCTTGTGGCAAGACTTTTCAAACGTGGAGATCTGTCCTTTACGGTTAATGGTGAGAATGTCACGGTAAATAATCGCAGTGAAGAAGAGATCATCAGCTATATTACAAAGAAACAGTTTGTAGAAAAACTTCTCATGGAAGTCCGTGTTCGTGTACCGGAGAATCATAAGAAGGCAGTTCGCAATGTAACCAAAGAACTCTTTAAGGTATCCATCTCTGCAGATGACGAAGATACCATTATGAAGCAGTTCCAGCATTATTGTGAAAATATGATCACAGCCATCGAGCGACTGGAACCGAAATATGAAAATTATGAATATCCGGGAAAGAGCATATTAGAGAATGGCAAGAAGAAATTAAAAGATCTGGTACAGATTCAGGCACCACTGGAATTCTTCAAGACCATCTTTGAAAAGCAGGATGATCTTATGGACTTTGGTGAGGATTATGAGCCGGTTAAAGGCTTCTTTAATGGGGAGCAGGTAACCATCTTTACCCGAGCCTTGGATATGCTGAAGATCTACGAGGACAGTAAGACCTATATCGTAGATTCTGAACTAGAAGAAGTAGTGGCAAAGATGCGTGCCATCGTTCGCAGCCAGAAGCCCTATAAAGATATTCCGAAACTTCCGGAACTTCGAGATACATTCATGGCCTGCTATGGCAGAATCTTAGAGGATCAGGCAAAGCCGGTATTGGATTCTATTGGCCAGGATCAGGATCGTGTATTTGAAGTATTAAATGCTAAGCCATATGCCGAGGATAAGAGAGAAAGATATATTGAGGCTTTCCGAGAGCTTGTCGATGGGGCAGAGCATTGCAACAATGTATCCGGTCTTCGAAGTTATGCAGACAAATCCGATGCCTTAAAGATTCGTCTGCTTAATGAAATGACGGCAGAAGATAATCGTCTGGCACAGATCGAGGCAGATCGTCTGGAAGAAGAACGCAAGAAGCTGGAAGCAGAGGCGAAAGCCAAGGGCCAGGAAGTAGTACCGGCAGATCATGTGGCAGAGCCTACAACGGTATTTAAAGCCAAGACAACAAAGAATCTCTCCATCAAGACAGTAGCCAAGACAGCGTCCTGGAGATTGGAAAATGCAGAGGATGTAGAGAAATACCTGAATGCATTGAGAGAGAATTTACTGAAAGAAATGGACGAAGATACCATTGTCAATATTGAGCTCTAAAGCAGAGCAATAGATTGGAAGGAAAACAGAGCATGAATAAGACAGTCATAAAAAATTTTGCAGTCTGGGCACGTAATAAGCTTCTGGCAGATGTCAGATACCGTGCCGGATTGATTGGAATAACAGAGAAAGGTATTGCAGATCCTTTGCCCCAGAGTACAAGCGGAACCAAGTTTTTCGACATTGGTGCAACGGAGCCTTATGCCATTACAGGTAGTGCAATCCATCAGAGAGAAAGATTGGTAGAGGCTATCCAGAAGAAGAAAAAGGATAGTGACTATGCAACTGCCTATAAATATATCCTGGAAGAAGTGGCTTACACTTGGTTTAATCGTCTGATTGCGATCCGTTTTATGGAAGTAAATGACTATCTGCCGAGCCATATCCGTGTATTGTCTTCCGAAAGCGGAAAGATGGAGCCGGATCTGGTAACAACACCTTTTGATGCAGAACTGGAATTTTCATCTGATGAAGAGATGAAAATTATCAACCTCAAGCAGGAGAATAAGTTAGATGAAGTCTTTCGTATTCTCTTTATCAAGCAGTGCAATGCATTAAATGAGATTTTGCCTGCTTTATTTGAAAAAACAGAGAATTATACAGAGTTATTGCTGAATCTGTCTGTGATTGATCAGGATGGAGTGGTATATCACTTAATCCATGACATTCCAGAGGATGATTTTAATATTGAACGCGGTGGACAGGTTGAAATTATTGGATGGCTCTATCAATATTACAATACAGAGCCAAAAGCAGAGGCTTTTGCTAAAAAGAGTAAGATCACAAAAGAAGAGATTCCGGCTGTAACGCAGCTTTTTACTCCTGACTGGATCGTTCGTTATATGGTGGAGAATAGTCTTGGTCGTCTTTGGGTAGAAGGTCATCCGGAATATAACTATTTAAAAGAGAACTGGAAATATTATCTGGAAGAAGCTGAGCAGGAACCCGAAGTACAGGCAAAACTGGCAGACATTCGCAAAGAGTACGCCGCCTTGAACCCGGAAGATATCAAGCTGATCGATCCCTGCATGGGATCCGGTCATATCCTTGTATACGCCTTTGATGTGCTGATGC
>CAVFRH010000128.1:0-31647 GCA_963624695.1 bacterium | reverse complement strand
TTTTTACCAAAGGCCCCTTCTTCGAATCTGCTTTTCCAATAGAAACCCTTGAAAAGATCAGGATCCCATTTGTAATATCCGGATCGTCTCCTCCGTCCTTTCGAACGGCGCAGGAAACAAAGCTCTCACCCAGACTGATTTCCTCTATTTTTGCATGATAGGAAATTCCCTTCGGTGTTTCAATGCATATTTCTTCTTTCCTTTTTTCAAATAAAAGCATATAGGCTGCGGCCTTCGATGCTGCTGCAGCACAGCTTCCTGTTGTAAATCCGTATCGCATTTATCTTTCTTCACTCAGCATATACAGCAGGGCATTGCAGATGGCTGCCGCAATATTACTTCCGCCCTTTCTTCCCTTGTTAATAATGTAAGGCACATCGGACTCCAGAAAAAGCTCCTTCGATGCTTCTACATTTACAAATCCTACCGGTACACCGATCACAAAGGCCGGTCTGTATTTTTTTTCTTCCATCATTTCATACAGGCTGATCAGTGCTGTCGGTGCGTTTCCGATTGCAAAAATCACAGGCTTTTCGATTTGTGTGGCCCGCTCCATGCTGACAGTCGCCCTGGTTACGCCCCTTTCCTTTGCCTGCCTTGCCACTTTACTGTCTGCCATAAAGCAATGGGCCTCTCCTCCAAATTTTGCCAGAATTTTTTTGTTGATTCCTGCCAGACCCATATTGGTATCTGTTACAATATCCGCACCATTTTTTAAAAGCTCCAGGGCAATTGCCACTGCCCCTTCGGAATATTTCAGGCTTCTTGCATATTCAAAATCCGCACTGGTATGGATTGCCCTTCTGGTAATCAGATCCTGCTCCCTTGGAAGCGTGATTCCCATTTCGCAAAGTTCTCTTTCAATGATTTCAAAGCTTTTTTTTTCGATGTCCCTTGGTTTTACAAACTCTATTTTCTTCATTTCACTAACCTGCATTTTTTGATGGCATCTGCAAATGCCATATTTTCCTCATGCCCCTTCACTGCGACCCGGTAAAATTTCTTTGACAGCCCCCTATAATCGCTGCAGTCCCGGATCAGGATTCCCTCTTCCAGCAATTTCTGATAAAGTCCTTCTTCACCCTGAAAAAGCAAAAAACAGCTGTCCGAATCAGCAACCTTGAAATGCTCTCTTTCTAAAACATTTTTTAAATAATTTCTTTCTTTTTGAATCTGCTTTCTTGCCTCTTTTAAACTTTCTTTTTCTTTCAATGCCGCAATTCCTGCTTTTTGTGCTGCCAAAGAAAGATTCCATTCCGGAAGGTGTTTTCTTATTTCTCCTAAAAGTTCCCTGTTTTCAGACAAAAGATATCCCAGCCTTACTGCAGGGATGGCAAAGCTCTTTGTGAAGGCCCTTAAAATCAAAAGATTTTTCCAGGCTCCAAGCTCTGAAATCATGCTTTGCTCCGGTCTGTCTGAAAGCTCCATAAAGCATTCATCCAAAAGAACAAGACAGTCAAGCTCTTCTGCTTTTTTCAATATTTTTCTCAAAAGGTCTTTTTCGATATATTTCCCGTTGGGATTATTTGGACTTGTTAAAATAATCAGGTCTGTCTCTTTTTTTATAAAATCCAAAAAAGACTCATCCATTGAAAACGTATCTTTTTTCAGAAAAAAATATTCTCTTTTCGCATCTACCGCATCGCATATGTGCTCGTATCCTGTAAAAGACGGAGCCGTAAGCAGCACTTTTTTGGGTTTCAGTCCATGCGCAGCTGCCATCAAAAGCTCCGATGCACCATTGCCTAGGCATATTGCTTCTGTCTTTTGCTTCCATTCCCTTGCCAATGCCTCAAGCAGCTCCTGTGCCCGATAATCCGGATAGGAAGTGCTTAAATCTGCCGCCTCCAAAAGTGCCTCTTTTACACTCTTTGGCATTCCAAGCGGATTGATGTTTATGGAAAAATCATGCTGAACCTTGTTTCTATAGCGGTCTCCTCCGTGCATTTTCCTCTCCTTTTTGCATTTCCTGTCACTGTCCCAAGCTGCAGTAAATAAGCAGCATCAGAGCGATCAGCAAAGCAGCACACAAAATTGCAGTTGTAAGCATTAGTTTATTTGCTCTTTTGATGTCCTCATAGACTACAGGCCTCTTGTCCTCTCCTATAAAGGGCTTTTCATACAGCTTTCCAAAATAGTAAGCGTTTCCTGCCAGACGGATTCCAAGGGCACCGGCACAGCAGCTCTCAGTCTGGGCTGAATTTGGGCTGGCGTGCTTTCTTGCATCCCTCTTGTGGATTTTGTATGCATTTTTCATGCTGAAGTCTTTTCCGCAAAAAAGACAGGCCAGCATCATAAGATAGGCACTGATGCGGGAAGGCAGGTAATTTACAAAATCATCAAACAATGCCGCCGCCCGTCCAAAGTGAATATATTTTTCATTTTTGTATCCCACCATGGAGTCCATGGTATTTGCCGCCTTATAAAAAAATCCAAGAATCGGTCCACCCACTGCCGTATAAAGCATGGGAGCAATGACTCCGTCCGAAGCATTTTCTGCAACGGTCTCTACTGCCGCCTTTGTAATGCCTATGTCATCTAAAACCGATGTGTCTCTTCCTACGATCATAGATACTGCAAAGCGTGCCTTTTCTACCTCTCCCTTTTTCAGTTCCTTATATACCTTCATACTTTCGTCCCGAAGAGACCTGGCTGCCATAATGTAATAAGTCAAGGCTGCCTCCACTGCTATACCGCAAATGAGGTGTATCCAATAAGATAGAATCAGAATTACGGCTGTCAGAGCACTGCTTGCAAAAAGCACCAGGCAAAGCATGATGCGTCCTCCCTTAAGCGCTTTCTCTTTTTCTCCGGAATTTAATTTCTTTTCTAAAAATGCAATAAATCTGCCAATCAATCGTATCGGATGGGGCATTTTCTGAGGGTCCCCTAAAAGGAAGTCCAGTAAAATACCCACTCCGAATGCTATTACATGATAAATCATAGTATTCTTTCTTTTTTATAGTTTAAAGGAAAGTGTATATCCACTTCCACATTCTGTCTGATAATCAAAATAATCTGCCCCCTGGCAGCTGCTCATGAGAGCCATAATTGTTCCGCCGTGTACCAAAGCAGCTGTCTGCACCATCTGCTTTCCTTTTTCTGTACAATATATCCGCATTTTTTTCTTAAACTCTTCCAGACCAGAAAGGCATCTTTTTATGAATTCTTCCCGGCTCTCTCCTTTTGGAAAAGCTCCGATTCCACCCTCATCAATCCATTTTTGATAAGCATCATTTGCGGAAAGCTCCTGATAATTTTTGTACTCAAATTCTCCAAAATCCATTTCTGTCCATTCCTGGATAATGATGGGATTTTGATCCGGAAACAAAATCCTGCTGCTTTCCAGGCAGCGCTTCATGGGTCCTGAAAACAAAAAATCTATTTGAGGCATCTGCTTTCTTTTTCCCTCAAGCTCTATTCGTCCCTGCCTGCAAAGTCCTTCATCCGTTTTTCCTAAATATCTGTGTTCCAGGTTTGCCTTAGTTTTTCCATGCCGAATCAAAAAAAGCTCTACTTTAGTTTCTGTCCCAGTCCGCATATTACCCTGATCACCTCATCTGCCCTTTTTGCCGTTTCAATCTGAACTCGTCCCATACAGTCCCGAAATACTCTCTCTTCCTTTTCCAAAGGAACAATTCCGCATCCGATCTCTTCTGTTAAAATGATCAGATCCGGATCCATCGAAATCTGCTTTTCCACTTCCTGCATAGGGTTCTTTTCTTCTTCCAGACAGTTCCTGACAAAGTCATTTAAGGTAAAGATGTGTTTTTGCGCATCCTTATAGTTTTCCAGTGCATATGTTCTCTTTCCCTGCGCTGCACCGCCGATAATCATAACCATTTTCTCAACCTCTTTTAAACTACTGTACTGAAAATTGCAAGAAACAGCGCACATACCGTTTCGCAGATTGTCACGAAGTATCCGGCTGTATCCCCGCTAATCCCGCCAAACTCCTTTTTGCTTTTCCATCTGTAATATAGAAATGTCAGAAACGCTCCGATCAGGCAGATTGCTCCTGCCCATTTTCCCAGAAAAAGCATCCATGCTGCACAGAAAAAAAGCTCCAGTAAAATGCTGACAAGAACGATTCTTTTCTCTTCTCCGGCAGACTCACTAAAATAATTCAGCATTCCGCCTTTTTTCGCAGAAGGCAATATCAGCACACCCAAAGCACTAAAACATCTGGACAGAAAAAAGCAGCCCCCAAAAAGAGGAATATATTCTGTCTTCATCTGGGAAAATGCAGACAAAAAAAGCAAACCACAGGCTGTGAGCATAAGCACGGAAAAGGCTCCTATATGAGGATCCTTTAAGATCTGCAGCTTTTCTTCCCTGCTTTTATAAGACTTGAGTGCATCCATGGTATCCATAAATCCATCCACATGAAAGCCTCCTGTCACCAAAAGTGGAATTGCTGTTCCGATTCCCACAAAGGCAATTTTTTCAATCTGATAAACGCTTCCCAGCCAGCTCCAAAGCAAATACAAAAGGCCAATTACTGCACCTACCCATGGAAAAAAGATCAGCTGATACTTCATTTCCTTTTCTTTCCAGTCAAAAATGGGAACCGGAATTTTGGAATAAATCGAAAATGCTATGCACAAGGCCTTCAAAGCTGTCATTTCTTTTCCTCCTTGCATAAGATTGGAATGCCGGCTACCACTTCCACTACCCAGCTTGCCTCCTTTGCCAGTGCCTCATTTAGCCGGCCCAGAATTCTTCTGTATTCCAGAGAGCCTTCTTCGTAGTGGCAGCTGTCTTCAAAAATGTTGTTGCTGACAATGACAAGCCCTGAAAGCTCATGATCTATTTTCAAAATTCCCTTTAAAATCTTTTCAAAGATCTTTTTAGAATCCTCGATTCCATTTTCCGTAAACATTTCATTGGCAAGCAGATTGGAAAGGCACTCCAAAAGTGCCCATGCCTCCTTGGGAGTGTTTATCTTGGAAAGACTCTCTTCTACATTTTCTGTCTGCTCAATTGTCAAAAATCCCTTTCCTTCCCTTTGTGCCCTATGTTTTTTTACTCTTTCTCTGCCTTCTTCTCCAAATACCTTCATTGTTGCAATGTAATATTTTTCACCTGCTTTTGCTTTCTGCATCCATTGCTCCGCATATTCTGATTTACCGCTTCCACTTCCTCCAAGGATTAAAATCATTTTTCTTCCCCATCAAATCTCTTATATGCTTCTATTTTTATATCGGAAAAAGAAAGCCTGTCACTGTAAATGGACATTGCCGTATCCAAAAGGCCGCAAAACATAACCGCTCCGGTTCCCTCTCCAAGTGCCATATTGGCATCAATTACCGGCAAGAGATTCATTTCTTTTATCAGTGCCTCCGCAATGGGTTCTCTGCTGATATGGGAAGCCAGAACATAGTCTGCTGTTTCCGGAAAAATTTTTACCGCTGCATAAGCTGCCGAAAGAGCAATGGAACCGTCTAAAATAACCGGCACATGAGCAAGTGCGCCTCCTATTACCAAACCACAAAGACCCGCCAGATCAAAACCACCGACTGCTCCAAGCACCTCCAGCGGTTTTGCCTGATAAAGACCATACCTATCAATTGCACCCTGGATAATCTTTCTTTTTCGCTCCAGTCCTGCCTGGTCAAGTCCTGCTCCCGCTCCGGTAAGCTCTGCTGCATTTTTTCCAAGCAGAGCCGCTGCAAGAGCCGTACTGCTGCTGGTGTTTCCAATGCCCATTTCCCCGCTGCAAAAAAGACTGCATCCTTCTTTTTTCTTTTCCATGGCAATCAATATTCCACTTTCCAATGCCTGCAGTGTTTCCTTTTCTGACATTGCTCTTTCCCTTGCAAAATTTTTCGTGCCTCTTGCAATTTTTCTGGGCAGCAATCCCTTTGGCGTATCAATACAATTAATCCCTATATCTACGGGCAGTACTTCTATCTTATTTTGAACAGCCATCTTGCAGACATTAGATTTTCCCTCTCCCATAGCCTTTGCTACCGCAAGCGTTACCTCTTGTCCGCTTTGACTGATTCCTTCTGTAACTACTCCATTGTCTGCACACATCACAACCAGACATTTCTTTGAAATATCCGGATCTTCCCTTCTTTGAGCTGCAGCAATCCGAGCCGTTATCTCTTCAAATTTTCCCATGGAATCCAAGGGCTTTGCCAATGCATCCCATTTCTTTCGAACCTTTTCATAAATGACCGGATCCATTCTTTCCAGCTTTCTTTTTCCGGTCAATAGCTCCTCTATTATCACACTTTTTCTCCGTCAGATTTTTGCTTCTCTCAGTATACTGTAAATATAGCCCATGTCCATATTTCCCCGCATCATGTCTGCCAGTCTGTCATACTCTCTTTCTTTAATTGCTCTGTAATCCATAAATTTCCCATCTTCCAGAGAAATTCCC
Organism: bacterium; assembly: GCA_963624695.1. Classification (GTDB taxonomy): domain Bacteria; phylum Bacillota; class Clostridia; order Lachnospirales; family Lachnospiraceae; genus Alectryocaccobium. The sequence goes on along the minus strand of CAVFRH010000128.1, from coordinate 25,259 downwards.
TTTTCATTTGCAAGAGCATTTACAATGCATTGAACAATTCCTGCTTTATCAAATATAGAATGGACATAGGTTCCGTAAACGCTTCCCTTTTGCTCTACGATATGCGGCTGCTCTCTGCCTTTCAAACAGCTTTCTCCCATGTGGATTTCATAGCCTTCGTATTCCATATTGGAAAGAGTATGAAACGGTCCGCCAACTATATTTATTTTTCCCTTTACCTGCTTTCGGGTCTTTTCTTTTTGGATTACCGTCTCGATATCCAAAAGCTCCATGCCCCGCATACTGCCGCCTTCCTCGGCGGCCTCCGGATCGGAAATATTTTTTCCAAGCATCTGATATCCTCCGCAGATTCCAAAAACCGGTGTCTTCACAGAGGCTTTTTTCACTGCTGCCTCCAACCCGCTGCTGCGAAGCCATTTTAAATCTCCCATTGTATTTTTACTTCCCGGCAGGATGATCATATCCGGCTGCTTCAATTTTGCCACCTGATCCACATATCTTACGGATAAGCCAGGCACCTGTTCCAGTGCATTCATATCCGTAAAATTAGAAATGCGCGGATAACGGATCACCGCGATGTCAATCTGTCCACAATTTTCATTGTCAAAGCGCTCTGTAAGACTGTCCTCGTCTTCCAGCATCAGCTTCAAAAAGGGCAGTACTCCTGCTATCTTAACCTTGCTTTTTTCATAAAGCATCTCTATCCCCGGATCCAGTATGCTTTTGTCTCCCCGGAATTTATTGATCACAAGTCCCTTTACCAGAGCTTTTTCATCCTCTTCCAAAAGCATCAGTGTTCCAAGGAGCTGTGCAAATACACCTCCCCTGTCAATGTCTCCTACCAAAAGGACAGGTGCCCCCAAAAGCTTGGCAAGACCCATATTTACAATATCGTCTTTTTTCAGATTGATCTCCGCCGGACTTCCTGCACCTTCAATTACAATGATGTCTGCCTTCTCTGCCAATTTTTGGAAGGCCCTTTCAATATCCGGCAGCAGCTTTTTTTTGTATGCAAAATAATCCCTTGCTGCCATATTTCCCATTACTTCGCCATTTACGATTACCTGGGATCCGACATCATTTGTAGGTTTCAGCAAAATGGGATTCATTTCCACCATAGGCTTTATGCCCGCTGCCTCTGCCTGCATTACCTGAGCCCTTCCCATTTCCAGCCCCTCCTCTGTAATAAAGGAATTCAAGGCCATATTCTGTGATTTAAAGGGTGCCACCCTGTAGCCATCCTGTTTGAAAATTCGGCAAAGACCGGCTGCAATCAAACTCTTTCCCACATTTGACATGGTTCCCTGCACCATTATAAGCTTTGCCATAACTTTCCCTCTTTTTGCGCATACTCTATTAGTTCCCGAATTCCTTCGTTTCCGGCTCCAAACTCCTGAACTGTATTTACTGTCTTTTTGCATCGATCGATCATGCTCTTCGCCTTTTCCAGATTTTCCCTGCTGATTGGCGAAAAGGCTTTTTCAACGATCAGCTCTGCTGCCAGCATTTTTGCTGTTCTGTAATCGATATCATTTTCATGAATAATGCCTGCTGCAAAGGGTATGCCCTTCTTTTGCAATTCCCGAAAGATTGGAATCCCTCTTCCGCCGCCGGCAATGACAAAGATTTCTGCCCTGTCTCCCTTTGGTTTTTTCATCTCAATGCTTCCAAACAGCGGATCAAAAAAGCCATTATCAATTTCGTAAAGACTGCGGATGTTTTCCTCCTGAAAGACTTCCTGGATTTTTCCGATGGCAAGCTCCTCTCTTCCCTTTACTGTTATGATCCGATCTGCCACCTTTTCCGCCAGATCGATCTCGTGAAGTGATGTAATCACTGTTATGTTTTTTTCTCTTGCCATTTCCGTCAGAATGGACAAAAGTTCCAGCTTATGCTTTATATCCAGATAGGATGTGGGTTCATCCAGTAAAATAAGCTCCGGTTTCTGACAGATTGCCCTGGCCAGAAGGATTCTCTGTCTTTGTCCGTCGCTGATATTGTTAAAATCCCTGTAGGCTATGTCCTGAGCATGAACCAGTTCCAGAGCCTCTGATACAATTTTCTCATCCTCTGAGCGCAAAATTCCAAGTCTTCCGGTATAAGGATATCGGCCGGTAGCTACAATGTCCCGGCAGCTAGTAAGCTCGGTTTTTATGCGGTCTGTCAAGATGACTGCCATCTTTCTTGACAATTCCGAATAAGAATACTCCTTTAAATTTTTTCCATCAAAAAGGATTTCTCCTCCCAGATCTTCCAGTTCTCCGGATATTGTCTTTAATAGCGTAGATTTTCCTGCTCCATTGGGTCCGATCATTGCAATGACCTCACCCTTTTTGATGCTTATATTTACATTGGAAAGTACGACATACTTCCCATATCCTACGGAAAGATTTTTTAATTCAAGATAAGAATCCATTTATCTTCCTCTCCTTTTTTTCAGCATCATAATTATAACAACCGGTGCACCAAAAAGAGATGTCACCGTACTTATATTCAACTCCGTTGGGGCAAAGGCCATTCTTGCGATCAAATCAGATCCCATGCAAAAAACTGCGCCGCCCAAAAATACCGCCGGAATTACGATCAAAGGCTTTGAACTGTTCAAGGCTCTCTTGATCAAAAATGGAACGGCAATTCCGACAAAAGATATGGGTCCTGCGAAAGCCGTCACTGTTGCTGACAGCAGGCTGGACAAAAGAATCAGCATTACCCGAAATCGCTTTATATTTACTCCCATACTCCTTGCATAGGCCTCCCCAAGCTGATAGGCCATAATGGGCTTGGACATAAAAAAAACGATGATAAAACAGATTGCAACGATCAGAAAAGCCACTTTAACATTATCCCAGCTCATGCCGGAAAAGCTGCCCTGGGACCACCCATGCAGATTTACAATATCCGCATCCTCTGCAAAGGTTACTGCAAAATCGGTAACGGCTGAACAAATATAACCGATCATTATGCCGGCAACCAGTAAGATTGCCATATTTTTTATCCTGCGTGAAAATAAAAGAATAAATCCGATTGATATCATAGATCCTATGAATGCCGCTATGATCAATGTCCAGGATGATACACTTGTTGAAATTTTAAGAAACCATATCATCGTAAAAGCGACTGTCATTTTTGCGCCGGAGGAAATACCCAGTACAAAGGGTCCTGCAATCGGATTTTCAAAAAAGGTTTGAAGAAGGAAACCGGACAGGGACAAAGCCCCTCCCAGCAAAGCCGCCATTATGATGCGAGGCAGTCTTATTTTCCAAATGATATTGTATTCTTTGAAGCTGCCATCCTGCCAAAAGATAATCTTAAAAATATCTTTTAATGAGATATTCACATTTCCCGTATTTATATTCAAAACAGCAATAAAGAAAAATGCTGCTGCGAGAACTGCAAATACAAAAATATATCGGCTTCTTCTTTTTAATGCTTCCCGCTCAAAGGCTGTTTGTTTCATATCCGGTTTCCTTAATTTTTTACTCCCCTACCTTACTGATAAAGGTCAGATCACTGTTATTATCGTGAATCATATTATAAATATCAACTATAAAATCTGTAATATGATCCGTTGCCTGGTAAAGACTCTTTCCGGTCGTATAGACATTTCCATTCTTCACAGCCTTGAAATCGGCAAACAGCTCGCTTTTCGAAATCAGATCATCGATGCTTGTAATCGGATTGCTGATGGCTGCATTATATATCAGACAGTCTGCCTCCAGAGCCACATCATAAAACTGCTCCATGGATACCGTAATATTTGCCTTTCCCTCGCTGTCATCAAAGAGATCACTGTATGTGTAATTTGCTCCAGCCATCTCGATCATCTTTGCAATGTAGTCCGTGTTATTTCTTACCACGACAGAACCATCGGAATCAATGTAGAAGAAAGCCACCTTTAAATCGGTTTTTTCATAAGACTGGGTTTCTCTCATAACCTCGTCCCGCTCTTCAAAAAAGCTCTCTGCCTCTTCTTCCTTATTTAACATTGCCGCATAGGCCTTGACCCATTCTGTCCTTCCCATAGGATCCGATTCATAGCTGGAACGATCTATAAAAACAGGAATTCCAAGGGTTTCCAGCATTTCCTCTACCTTTGGTGTATGCAATATCATGGTGGACTCAATGGCAAGATCGCAATTTCCATCCAGAAGCATTTCATAATCCGGTTCGCTGTACTTACCTGCATAGGTCATCTTACCTTCCTGCATTGCTTCCTTTGCCGCATCCACATACCATGCATCTGCCTTGCTTCCGGAATATTTGATACAATCCAGACCGTCAATGACATCAAACAAGGACATTGCTGAAGTTGCTGCCAGGTAAACATTTTCAAGCGGCTGATAGATTACCTGTATATCTGAATCCAGTCCCTCCGGAGCCTCTGCTCCCTCCGGTACAATCAGATATGACGCATCATCCACTACCTCTATGAGCTTATATCCGCCCTGATAATAATGTATCTTAAACTTTTTTGCATATTCCAGCTTCATGCTGCCTTCATATGTCAATCCCTCTATGGAAGGCGCTTCTGTATCCTGAACCTTGTCACTTTCTTCTTTTTCGGAAGCTTCTTCGCTGCTTTGGGATGTCTGAGAAGTCTCTTCTGCATTTTCTTCACTGCTCTCCAGTTTTGCACTTGTACTGCTTTCTGAAGAAGCGGCAGAGGAAACACTGCTGCTTCCCGTGCTGCATCCGCTCATCAAAATTCCGGCCACTGCAATTGCAGCCACTGCTCTTTTTAATCCCTTATTTATTTGTCGTTTCATTTGCCGTTTCCTTCTGGATTTCTTTTACCTTTTCCTGGTAAAGCTTTTCTGCTTCCTCACTTTTGCCGAAAATAGCACCATACACCTTAATCCACTCATAGCTTGCCAGTTCACTCTTTTCGTCATCGGAACGATCTACGATCACAGGGATTCCAAGGGTTGTAAGCTTCTGTATGATGTTTTCATACCGTTCTTCCTGCTCTTCTACAGTAAGAGACTCCTCTGCTTCCTCTGTGCTCTTATCATCACTTTTTTCTGAGCTTTCTGTTTCTTCCTTCGGAAGAATATCACTGCCTAAAAATGCAAGATTGACCTTGGCTTTTACAATCTGCTTATAATCCGGCTCCTCCTGACTTCCAGCAAGATATACACTCTTTTCCTCATCGCTTTTTTCGGTATCAGTGCTTTCTGTATTCTTTGTGCTGCTCTTAGCTTCCTTAATGGTAAGCTTATCCGAAAGATCTGTTTTCTCCTTCAGTTCTTCCTTTGTCATTCCAAGGGCAGAAAGCAGATCCAGACTGTCTGTTTCATCCATAAAATCCAGGGTCTGCACTGATGAAACAAATGCTGAAAAATCTTCATCTGCTTGTCTCTGAATTACAATCATGTCTTTATCCAGGCCTACCGGAACTTCAACATTCTCCGGCACGATCAGATATTTTACCACATTTTCCTGATAGAGCTTTGCTGTGTCTTCACTGCTTACATAAGAGCTGTTTTCTTCGCTTTCATCCTCATCCAGAATTTCTTCGGATTTTGTCTCTGCTTCTTTTTCTTCTGTATCATCTGTCTCAGATGAATTTTCTACTATGTCCTTCTTTTTCTCCGGATCATTTGCCGTGTCTTTGCTTGTGTCTATCTCCAGAAGAACAATGCCATCCTCATAATTGTAAATCTTGAAATACTCTGCATTTTCCAGCTTTGTCTCAGACTCATAGGTCAGACCTACAATTTCCGGTGCCTGCTCATCCAGATTTTTATTGGAGGAGCTTACCAGACCGGAGTTTGATTCTCCTACTGTACTGTTTGCAGCTGCTGCCAGATAAACAAAAATCTTATACTCGATTTCGTGAGCACTAGACATTGCTGTGGTCATACCGATAATGCTGTTGTTTTTGTTTAACTCTACCGGAATCGTAAATATTGATGTTCCTCCGGAAACCGTTGGATAATAGGTATTTCCGTTTGCTTTTACATAGCCATATTTTGCACTGCTGAAAACAAGCGTTGCATAAGCCTGTCCGTTTGTAACTGTTATCTTTGTACAGCTAATGGAAACCTTACCGGTACCACCCGAGAATGTAAAGGAATCCGGTGTATATACGCCGTCCTTCAAAGCTACCTGATTGTTTACTGCTGAAGTGGAACCACTGGTATCTGAATCATATGTTGATTCCTTTTCAGAACTGTTATTCGTCGGTGTAATGGTTGGCACTGCAGTCGGTGTTGCCGTTGGGGTTTGCGTTGGAACAACCGTCGGCGTCTCCTCCGAATCCTTACTGTCAACATCTCCGATTTTTACCAGATCAGCTGAACTTACTGTTATCTTTCTGTCAAACCAATTTCCGCTCTTTCCCTGGGATGCCAGTGAAATTTCCGTATCCAGAGCACTTACCGGAATCTGGAATACGTATCCTTCCTTCCCGGAATCTAAGGTTACGGTTTCACACGGCTCGATCCAATCTCCTGAATTTTGTGCTGCATTTTCCTTGGATCCCATGTAAAGACGTACATTTCCTGTTCCGCTTAAAGTGATCTTTGCCGTCATTTCACCATCTTTTACCGTCAAAATTGTATCTACAATCTTGAACATGGCTACACCTGTCTCTGAACTTGTACTGTAGATTCCATCGTCCGGCAGTTTTGATGGAGTAACAGTAGGTGCTGGAGTTTCTGTCGGTGACGGCGTTTCTGTTGGAGTTGGAGACGGTGTTTCTGTCGGTGACGGAGTTGGGGTTGTATCACCACCGATGTCAGCAAGGTCCGGAATGCTCATCCAAAGATAATCATCTGTATACCAGTGTGCTGCAGTAGTAACATTTCCATTTGCGTCTGTTTTATCCGGTCTCCAAAGTGCAATGGGGATCCAGCTGTTTGCGGCTGAAATCGGAACCTCTATGGTAAATTCCGTATTCTTTCCATTTACCACACCGTCATAATAAGGCTCTTTATTTTCGTCTGTACAGTAGCCAACATAAAGTCTGGTCCATACCTTTTTCTTTGGTGTGATAAAGGAAATTTGAATCTTATCTCCCTTTATCTCATAGCTAGCATTGGAAACCGGAAACATTCCATACTCTGATCCGTCGTTTCTTACAACTGAAAGACCGCTTATGGCAGCAGTTGGCTGTACAGGTTCCTCAGCTGGCCGTGCAATGCTTTCTTCAGATGCATCAGTCAACTGAATTTTATTTTCTGCAATTTCTTCTGTCTTTTTAGCTGACTGCTCTTCTGTTGCGTCTTCCGTCTTCTTTTCAGAACTTTCCGCAGATTCATCATTTTCCTCTTTCAAAGACTCTTCCTCTGTACTGGAAGTTTCTTCTGTCAAACTTTCCTTTTCTGTCTCTTCGACATTTTCTTCCGAAGATACACTACTGTCCGCTGAAACGTTGTTTCCCTGATTTTCTGCCTCTTTTGTGCTTTCCTCTGCATCAGAAACAGCTTCCTGTGCACTTTCCTCCACCTCATAAACTGCTTCAGCAACACTTCCACCCTCGGTTATACACTCATCCTGCGCAAAGGCATAGGAAGCAGAGCTTAAAATCATAGTTGCTGTCAGAATATAAGATATTCCTTTTAAAAACCGCTTTTTCATTTCTCCTCCTTTTTTGATTTGCCAAACTACTTGTTTTTGTAAAAAAATCCCTAAACAAAACTGTTCAGGGACAACAAAGAATCATGAAAAAGATTTTCATGATTGCTATTCACTTTAAAACGCCCCTGAGTTTCAAAGCTTCTATGAGCCATAAACAGAAAGACCCGACTTTACGGTGGCAAGGACGCCGCTGCGGAGACAAACCGCATTCCATCTGTCTATGCTTTTTATTTACTGAATAAAAATAGCATAATGTATGCTCTTTGACAATAACAACTATAAAAGCGGCCGGTAAAACCGACCGCTGTAAATACCAAAGTATGCAAGGAAAGCTGCCAGTGGCAGGTTTTCTGCATTAATTTCTGTTTTTCAGAAAATCCGGTATCTGAATGTCTTTCTTTGGCACCTTGCTGGTAAGAGGAACTGTATTCTGTGGAAGAATCGGTCCGCTCTGAACAGGTGTCTGTGTTGGCTGTGCCTTGGTCTGGACATTCTGATTTGGAAGTTTAAATGTAGGAATTGCAAATCCGCCTGCTCCTGTGTTTGCCTTTGTCTCCGGCTTGGAAGCCTCTTTCACACTTGCAGTAGTTGCAGTTGCATCACTTAATCCTGTTGCAATAACTGTAATCTTTGCTACATCCGGAACAGAATCATCATACATTGCACCGAAGATAATATTTGCATCTTCACCGGCAAGATTCTGTACATAGCTTGCTGCATCATTTGCATCCATAAGACTGATATCACCGGAAATATTGATGATTACATGAGTAGCTCCATTGATGGTAGTCTCAAGCAACGGACTGGATACTGCCTGCTGAACAGCCTCAAGTGCCTTGTCATCTCCCTTTCCTTCACCGATACCGATATGTGCAACGCCCTTGTCTACCATAACAGTCTGAACATCTGCGAAGTCCAAATTGATAAGTGCAGGCAGGTTGATCAGATCTGTGATACCCTGAACTGCCTGTTTTAAAACCTCATCTGCCTTCTTCAAGGCCTCAGGCATTGTTGTACGACGATCAACAATCTCCAGAAGCTTGTCATTCGGAATAACAATCAAGGTATCTACATTTGCTTTCAGTTTTTCGATACCATTTAAAGCATTTGTCATACGGGTTCTAGCCTCAAAGCGGAAAGGCTTTGTTACAACACCAACGGTCAAAATGCCCATATCCTTTGCTACTTTCGCAACAACCGGAGCTGCACCTGTACCGGTTCCGCCACCCATACCACAGGTAACAAATACCATATCAGCTCCCTCAACTAAGGATTTGATCTCATCAATGGACTCCTCTGCAGCCTGTGCTCCAACCTCTGGCTTTGCACCTGCTCCAAGTCCCTTTGTAACTTTTTCTCCAATCTGAAGAACAGTAGGAGCCTTGCAAAGAGCTAAAGCCTGATGGTCTGTATTTACGCCTACAAACTCTACTCCGCCTATTGCTTCCTCAACCATTCTGTTTACAGCATTATTACCAGCTCCGCCTACGCCAACAACGATAATCTTAGCAGCTGATTCAGCCTCGTTTGTCATTATTTCTAACACAAAAGTGTCCCCCTTTGCAGTGTAATTCTCCCCTTCATGTAAAAAACGGTTTCATCTTCTAATAATATAATTTAAATTCTTAAATGGCAACTGCTTTTTTTACTTATTTCTCCAAATAATACGGCCTTTGTCCAGATCATATGGAGAAAGTTCGATTGTTACTTTATCACCCGGAAGAATTCTTATAAAATTCATACGAAGCTTTCCACTGATATGTGCAAGCACTACATGCTTATTCTCAAGTTCTACTTTAAACATAGCATTCGGTAATTTTTCAAGAACCTTGCCCTCAACCTCAATTACATCTGACTTTGACATTTTTTCCTCCTTAGATTTGCCTGCCCGATCATTTAAGACTTGTTATACATTCTCACAGAGCGTTAAAATTTCAGGCTTGCCTTCAGTTATCAATATTGTATTTTCATAATGAGCAGATGGCAGTCCGTCTGCTGTAACAACAGTCCAGTCATCATCCAGCCACTTAATTTCCTTTGATCCCATATTGATCATTGGTTCTATTGCCAGGGTCATTCCGGGACGTAAACGAATTCCTCTGCTTCTGCACGGAAAATTCGGCACTGCCGGATCTTCATGCAGTGCAGTTCCGATTCCATGACCGGTCAGCTCCTCTACAACACCATATCCAAAGCCTGCAGCATAGTTTCCAATCGCTGCAGAGATTTCGTGCAGATGATGGCCTGCCTCTGCAAATTTAATTCCTTCAAAAAAGCTATTTCTGGTAACCTCCAGCAGCTTCTGTACGTCTTCACTGATTTTTCCCACCGGATAGGTTCTTGCACAATCAGAGTGATATCCTTCATAAATCAGTCCGCAATCCAGACTGATAATATCGCCTTCCTCAAGAATGACTTTTTTGCTGGGAATTCCATGTACAACTGCCTCATTTACCGAAGTACATACGGAAGCCGGATATCCATTATAGTGGAGAAAGTTCGGTATGCAGCCCATACTCCGGATCAATTCTTCTCCATAAGCATCAATATCCCAGGTGGATATGCCCGGTGCAATCATTTCCTTCATTTTATGGAAAACTTCCTCCAGGAGATGTCCCGAATGTCTCATCAATTCGATTTCTTTTTGAGATTTAATAGAGACGGACATGGATTTATTCTCCTAAAAGTTCCTTTATGGAAGCAAATATATCATTTATATCCTTTGTTCCATCCAGTTCATGAAGAACACCTGCATTATTGTAATAATCAATAAGCGGCTGTGTCTGAGTATGATATACCTCAAGTCTTTTCTTTACAGTCTCTTCTTTGTCATCATCACGAAGTACAAGCTCTTTGCCGCACTTATCGCAGATTCCATCTTTCTTCGGAGCCGCATAAATCAAATGATAGGTTGCTCCACAGGAAAGACATGCTCTTCTTCCGGACATTCTGTTTACAATGTTTTCATCTGGAACCTCTACATCAAGTGCAAAGTCGATTGCCTCTCCTCTCTTGGAAAGTGCCTCTGTAAGTGCCTGTGCCTGAGGGATTGTTCTTGGAAATCCATCTAATATATAACCCTTTGCTGCATCATCCTGAGAAATTCTATCTACAACAAGATCACAGGTAAGTTCGTCTGGAACAAGAAGTCCCTGATCCATATATTCTTTTGCTTTTTTTCCAAGCTCAGTATTATTTTTAATGTTTGCTCTGAAAATGTCCCCTGTTGAAATATGAGGGATCTTGTAAGCTTCTGCAATCAGCTTTGCCTGGGTTCCTTTACCGGCACCCGGCGCACCTAACATAATAATTTTCATTTTTCTTACCTCTTACCTAAAACACAAAAAGCTGTGGTGATATCACCACAGCCAAAACGATTTCCGATTACTCACTTAAGAAACCTTTATAATTTCGAACTAACATCATAGATTCGATCTGTTTTAATGTCTCCAAAATTACGGAAGCAATAATGATCAGAGAAGTACCTCCGAAGGAAATACTTGCACTAAACACTCCATTGAAAATAAATGGAATAACAGCTACGATTACAAGTCCGGCTGCGCCAATAAATATAATATATTTTAATACTGACTGCAGATAATCAACGGTAGGCTTACCTGGACGGATACCTGGAATAAATCCTCCCTGCTTTTTCATATTGTCCGCTACCTCAGTTGGATTGAAGGTAATGGATGTATAGAAATAAGCAAAGAAAATAACCAGAAGAACGTAAAGAATAAGTCCTAAGGTCAAGAACCAGTTGCTTGGATTAAACCAATTGCTGGAACTGAGCATACTTATTACGACCGCTCCCCATCCTTCAAGCTGTGCGCCTGTAAAGCTTACGATGATTGAAGGAAATGACATAAGTGAAGCTGCGAAAATGATCGGGATTACACCAGCGGTGTTGACCTTAAGAGGAATATGTGTTGACTGTCCTCCCATTGTCCTTCTGCCAACCACTTTTTTTGAATACTGTACAGGAATTCTTCTCTCTGCACCGTTCAAGATCAATACAAGAACAACTACAAATATTATTACAAGGAAAATTACAACCCATGCAACTGTAGCCCATGCGATCGTTTTTCCCTTTACGAAGTTTTCATAAAGAGTGATCATATCCTGAGGTACACGTGACAAAATATTGATAAGAAGTACAATGGAAATTCCATTTCCTACTCCCTTATCTGAAATCTGTTCACCAAGCCACATAAGGAATGCACTTCCGGCTGTAAGAGAAGCTACAACTGTTACAACATTAAGGAAATTCAACTCAAGAATCAGCTGATTTCCGAATCCAATACACATTGCAACTGACTCAAGAACAGAAAGTCCGATTGTCAGAGCTCTTGTAACCTTCTCAAGTTTTTTTCTTCCAGCCTCTCCATCTCTTTGCATTTCCTCAAGCTTTGGAATTGCAATTGTCAAGAGCTGTACAATAATAGAAGCAGTAATATATGGAGTAATGCTCAGAGCAAAAATTGAAAAATTGCTGAAGCCTCCACCTGTAAATGCATTCAGGAAACTGAACGCATCATTTGTTGATTCTGAAAAATAGCTGCTGAAAAAAGAAGTGTCAACACCAGGAACCGGAATCTGAGATCCGGCCCTGATAATGATCAACGCGAAAAGCACATATAAAATTCTATGACGTACATCTTTAATACGTAATGCATCGCGTACGGTTTTTAACATCAGATCACCTCGGCTGTTCCACCTGCTGCCTCGATCTTAGCTTTTGCGCTTTCGCTGAAGGCAGACACTTTCACTGCAAGCTTCTTTGTGAGTTCACCGTTACCAAGGATCTTTACTCCATCTCTTGGGTTGGATACGTGTCCGTTCTCTACAAGAAACTCAATTGTGATCTCTGTCCCATCTTCATATCTGTTTAATTCACTAACGTTAAGCGCAACGATGTCTTTTGAATTTCTGTTCGTGAAGCCTCTCTTCGGGAGTCTTCTGTATAAAGGCATCTGACCTCCCTCAAAGCCTGGTCTTGGTGCTCCGGAACGTGCCTTCTGACCTTTGTGGCCCTTTCCAGCAGTCTTACCGTTTCCTGAACCATGCCCACGGCCTCTACGGAAATTATCGCTATGCTTTGAGCCAAGTGCTGGCTGCAAATTAGATAAGTCCATTGTGGTACCTCCTATTCAAAGATTAATCTTCCACTTTCAACAGGTAACCGACCTGCTTAATCATGCCGCGGATTGCAGCGTTATCAGGCTGTTCAACTGTATGATTTACTTTTCTGAGTCCTAAAGCTTCTACAACCTTTTTGTGTTTCGGAATAACACCGATTGTAGACTTCTTCAGAGTGATTTTGATTTTATCTGCCATTTTTAAGTTCCTCCTTAAGCGTAGATCTCATCTACTGATTTGCCCCTGAGTTTAGCAACTTCTTCCGGAGTCTTCAGCTGTCTGAGTCCTTCGATTGTAGCCAGAACAACATTCTGTTTATTTCTGGAACCTAAAGATTTAGCACGAATATTTGCAACACCAGCAAGCTCTACTACGGCACGAGCAGGACCACCAGCGATGATACCGGTACCTTCTGGAGCCTTCTTTAAAAGAACCTCTGCACTGCCAAATTTACCGATGAAGTCATGTGTAACAGAATTGTTTGCATCTCTTGCAACGGTAATAAGTTTCTTTATTGCGTCCTCTTTTCCTTTACGGATTGCTTCAGGAATTTCAGTAGCTTTTCCAAGTCCGGCACCAACATGTCCGTTACGGTCTCCTACAACTACCAAAGCAGTAAAACGCATGTTACGTCCACCCTTAACAACTTTTGTAACTCTCTTGATGGAAACAACTTTCTCTTCCAACTCTAACTGGCTGGCATCAATGATTGTATGTCTCATGTGTTCTTCTCCTTTCTGTTAGAATACCAATCCGGCTTCACGTGCTGCATCTGCTAAAGCCTGAATTTTTCCCTGGTAGATAAATCCACCACGATCAAAAACAACCTCAGTAATTCCGGCCTCTACAGCCTTCTTACCGATTACAGTTCCTAAATAAGCTGCTGCATTCACGTCATTAGTCTTCTCAAGCTCTGCCTTTATATCCTTCTGAAGGGTTGAAGCAGATACAAGAGTCTTTCCGCACTCATCATCGATGATCTGTGCATACATATGAGCGTTGCTGCGGAATACTGCAAGACGCGGTCTCTGGGCTGTGCCTGAGATGTGATTGCGCATTCTTCTGTGTTTTTTCTGTCGAACCTGAGCTCTTGATACTTTACTTACCATAATCACACTCTCCTTATATTATTTCTTACCGGTCTTGCCGACTTTTCTACGGATCACTTCATCAGCATACTTGATTCCTTTGCCCTTATAAGGCTCAGGTCTTCTCTTCTCTCTGATTTCTGCAGCGTACTGACCAACTTTTTCTTTGTCAATACCCTTAACAGTGATCTTGTTTCCATCGACTACTGACTCAAGTCCTTCCGGATCAGTCATTTCTACCGGATGAGAGTATCCAAGGTTCAGCACAAGTTTTTTGCCCTGTTTTGCGGCACGATAACCAACACCGTTAACCTCCAGAACCTTCTCATAGCCCTGATTTACACCAATAACCATGTTGTGGATCAGAGTTCTTGTAAGTCCGTGAAGAGCCTTCATTTTCTTAAGATCGTTCGGTCTGGAAACTACAACCTGATTATCTTTTACTTCAATTGTCATTTCTGAAGGAAGTACTCTCTGAAGGGTTCCCTTTGGTCCCTTTACAGTTAAGCTATTTCCCTCTTTCAGATCAACAGTAACACCGGATGGAATTTCTACCGGCAATCTGCCTATACGTGACATTTATGTGTCCTCCTATTTAACTTAGATTTTCGGAGGAGGCCTGTGTACCTCCTCTGTTTTCAGCTTTATCTTGGATCAATTACCAAACGAATGCCAGTACTTCTCCACCTACCTGAAGCTTTCTAGCTTCCTTGTCGGTGATAACACCCTGGTTTGTAGAAAGGATTGCGATTCCCAATCCACCTAAAACCTTTGGAAGTTCATCTTTATTTACATAAACGCGAAGACCTGGTTTCGAAATTCTCTTAATACCTGTGATGATCTTATCGTTTTTGTTTGAACCATATTTTAATGTGATATGAATATTCTGATAAGAACCTGCATCCTCTAAAGTGTATTTTGCGATATAACCCTCTTTTACAAGGATATCTGCAATAGCAACCTTCATCTTTGAAGCAGGAACATCTACAACATCATGTTTTGCATGGTTTGCATTACGAATTCTTGTAAGCATATCTGCAATCGGATCGCTCATTGACATATTGTGTTTCCTCCTTTCTTAACTTTACCAGCTGGCTTTCTTTACGCCAGGAATCTGGCCTTTATATGCTAATTCACGGAAACAAATACGGCAGATTCCGTATTTTCTCAAATATGCATGGGGACGTCCGCAAATCCTGCAACGATTGTATTCTCTGGTAGAGAATTTAGGTTTCCGCTGCTGTTTTATCTTCATTGCTGTTTTAGCCATGAACTCTTCCTCCTAATAATCACTTAGCGAATGGCATATTGAATAATTTCAATAACTCACGAGCTTCTTCATCGGTCTTAGCTGTGGTAACAAAAATTATATCCATACCACGAACTTTGTCGATTTTGTCATACTCGATCTCAGGGAAAATAAGCTGCTCTTTAATTCCAAGAGCGTAATTTCCTCTTCCATCGAATGCGTTAGGATTAACTCCACGGAAGTCACGTACGCGAGGAAGTGCAAGGTTGATCAGACGATCAGCGAACTCATACATCTTATCTCCACGAAGTGTAACCTTACATCCGATTGGCATGCCCTCACGGATTTTGAAGTTAGCAACAGAATTTTTTGCTCTTGTAACAATTGCCTTCTGACCAGCAATTTTCTCCATATCACTGATTGCAGAATCAAGAACTTTAGCGTTTTCTTTTGCTTCGCCAACTCCCATATTAATAACAATCTTATCGAGCTTCGGAACTTCCATAACGTTCTGATATCCGAACTTCTTTGTCATGGCATCAACGATCTCATTCTTGTATAAATCTTTATATCTACTCATGATCTCATTCCTCCTTCCTTGCTCAATCCACTACTTCGCCGGTCTTCTTAGCGATACGAACCTTCTTGTCACCGTCCATCTTGTATCCAAGACGTGTAGGCTGTCCTTTATGAAGGTACATTACATTGGAAAGATCAATCGGAGCTTCTTTTGATACGATCCCGCCAGCCTGATTGCTTGCGCTTGGTTTTGTGTGTTTGGTGATCATGTTTACGCCTTCAACGACAATGCGGTTTTTCTTTGGCTCTACGGAAAGAACTTTTCCCTCTTTGTCTTTATCTTTTCCGGCGATGACCTTGACCGTATCACCTTTTCTAATCTTTACTGACATGGTCGTCCTCCTATAATACTTCCGGTGCGAGTGAAACGATCTTCATAAACTGTTTCTCACGAAGCTCTCTTGCAACCGGTCCAAAAATACGAGTTCCTTTTGGTGTCTTGTCATCTTTAATGATAACAGCTGCGTTTTCATCAAAACGAATGTAGGATCCGTCTTTACGACGTGCGCCTTTTACGCTACGTACTACAACGGCTTTTACTACATCACCTTTTTTAACAACACCGCCTGGTGTTGCATCTTTAACACTAGCTACGATTACATCACCGATATTTGCATATCTTCTGGTGGATCCGCCCATAACACGAATGCAAAGAATTTCTTTCGCACCGGTATTATCAGCGACTTTAAGTCTGCTTTCCTGTTGGATCATACTGGTATTCCTCCTTTTGCACCCCTAATTATTTAGCTCTCTCGATAATCTCTACCAGACGCCATCTCTTATCTTTTGAAAGCGGTCTAGTCTCCATAACTCTGACTGTGTCACCGATGCGGCAAGCATTTTCAGCATCATGGGCTTTTAATTTATATGTTTTCTTTACAATCTTCTTGTAAAGAGGATGTTTTACGTGGTTTTCGATTGCAACAACAATGGTCTTATCCATCTTGTCACTTACGACTTTACCGACACGTGTTTTTCTAAGATTTCTTTCTTCCACGATTGTCTCCTTTCACTTACCAAATCAGTGCTTAGTCGGCTGCATTTGCCTTCTGTGCAATTACAGTTGAAATTCTAGCAATGTTCTTGCGCACCTCTTTGATTCTGCTTGTATTGTCAAGCTGATTGGTGGCATTCTGGAATCTCAGGTTAAAAAGTTCCTTCTTTGCTGCTGTTAACTCATCGTTAAGCTCAGCTGCTGATTTAGTCATGAGATTTTCCATATATTTATTACTCTTCACTATTATCACCGCCTTCTTGGTCCGCACGAGATACTATTTTGCATTTACATGGTAACTTATGCATAGCGAGACGTAATGACTCACGAGCAACTTCTTCCGGAACTCCGGCAATTTCAAACATAACACGACCTGGTTTAACAACTGCTACCCAGTACTCTGTTGAACCTTTTCCGGAACCCATTCGAGTTTCAGCAGGTTTTGCAGTTACAGGCTTATCTGGGAAAATCTTAATCCATACCTGACCACCACGCTTTGCATTACGAGTCATAGCAATACGTGCAGCCTCGATCTGGTTTGATCTGATCCAGCATGGCTCTAAAGCAACAAGTCCGAATTCACCATTGCTGATCTTGTTTCCTCTTAAAGCTTTTCCTTTCATGGATCCGCGGAACTGTTTACGATGTTTAACTCTCTTTGGCATTAACATAATTATTTATCGCTCCCTTCCTTAGCTCCTTTGGTTGGAAGAATCTCACCGTTGTAAACCCATGCCTTTACGCCGACTTTACCATATGTGGTATTAGCCTCTGCAAAGCCATAGTCGATATCAGCACGAAGAGTCTGAAGCGGAATAGTACCCTCGCTGTAGAACTCTGTACGAGCCATATCAGCACCACCGAGACGTCCAGATACAGAAGTTTTGATTCCCTGAGCACCTGCTCTCATTGTACGCTGCATTGTAGATTTCATTGCACGACGGAATGAGATACGGTTTTCAAGCTGGAGTGCGATATTTTCAGCAACGAGCTGAGCATCACGATCCGGTCTCTTAACCTCTTTAATGTCGATGAATACTTTTTTGTCAATAAGCTTAGCCAGCTCATTTTTTACTTTTTCGATCTCTGCACCGCCTTTACCGATAACAACGCCCGGTTTAGCAGTGTAAAGAATAACTTTAACTTTCTCTGAAGCTCTCTCTACTTCGATGCGAGATACGCCTGAGCTGTATAATCTCTTCTTCAGGAAATTTCTGATCTTATAATCTTCTACTAAGTTATCAGCGAAATCTTTCTCAGCATACCATTTGGAATCCCAATCTTTGATAACACCGACTCTTAATCCATGTGGATTAACTTTCTGACCCATTGTCGACCTCCTTATCTTTCATCCAACACTACTGTAATGTGGCTTGTGCGCTTCTCAATCCTGTAAGCTCTACCCTGAGCTCTTGGCTGGATTCTCTTCATTGTAGGTGCTTTGTTTGCATAGCACTCAGCTACATAAAGATTTGATTTGCTAAGGCCGTTGTTGTTTTCTGCGTTTGCTACTGCAGACTCCAGAAGTTTTTTAATTACGCTGGATGCGTATCTTGGGCTGTATGCCAGGATACCGATAGCGGTTTCAACATCTTTTCCACGAATTGCGTCAAGTACAAAACATGCTTTCTGTACCGGAATTCTTGCGAAGGAAAGTTTTGCTGAAGGTCTGGTGTCTTTCTCTGCGTTTCTTGCTCTTTTGATCTGACTTCTATGTCCCTTTGCCATTTAAATTTTCCTCCTTCCCTTATCTTGACTTCTTTTCGTCTTTTCCATGTCCTCTGTAAGTTCTTGTTGCTACGAACTCACCGAGTTTATGTCCAACCATGTCCTCTGTAACATATACCGGAACATGCTTGCGTCCGTCGTGTACTGCTATTGTATGTCCCACAAATGAAGGGAAAATAGTGGAACGACGAGACCATGTCTTTATTACTGTTTTGTCGCCGGATGCGTTTGCAGCATCTACTTTCTTTAAAAGACTTGCATCAGCGAACGGTCCTTTTTTAAGTGAACGTGCCATCTCTATTCCTCCTTATTTGCTCAACTGTTTTCCATCTCTTCTACGGATGATGTACTTATTGGACTGTTTGTTCTTCTTTCTGGTCTTGAGACCCATTGCTGGCTTGCCCCAAGGAGTAGAAGGACCCGGACGTCCGATCGGTGCACGTCCTTCACCACCACCGTGTGGATGGTCATTCGGGTTCATGACAGATCCGCGAACATGAGGACGAATTCCCATATGACGTTTTCTTCCGGCTTTACCAATGTTGATAAGGCTGTGATCGCCGTTTCCGATTGTACCAATGGATGCTCTGCAGTTTGCAGGAACCATTCTCATTTCTCCTGAAGGAAGACGAAGTGTTGCGTACTTTCCTTCTTTTGCCATAAGCTGTGCTGAGTTTCCTGCTGAACGAACAAGCTGTCCGCCTTTTCCAGGATGAAGCTCAACGTTGTGAACCAAAGAACCTACCGGGATTTCGCTCATTGGCAGGCAGTTTCCCACACGAACTTCAGCTCCGGATCCGTTCATAACGGTCATTCCTACCTGAAGGCCATCTGCAGCAAGAATGTATGACTTCTCACCATCTGCATAGCAGATCAGTGCAATATTTGCTGTACGGTTTGGATCGTACTCAATTGATTTAACAGTAGCCGGAATTCCGTCTTTCAATCTCTTGAAATCGATCATTCTGTATTTTCTTCTATTTCCGCCACCTCTATGTCTGACGGTAATCTTACCCTGAGCATTACGTCCCGCATTTTTCTTCAAAGAAGTAATCAGTGACTTCTCAGGAGTTGATTTTGTAATTTCACCAAAATCAGAACCTGTCATCTGTCTGCGTGACGGTGTATATGGGTTATAACTTTTGATTCCCATTACGGTATCTCCTTTCGTATTGGTTTCGCATCAGCGAAACACCTTGATATGATTCTCGTGCATATCTGCACATATATTCACCGTTTTCGGTGATGGGATTATAATCCCTGGAAGATCTCGATCTCTTTGCTTCCCTCTGCCAGAGTAACGATCGCTTTCTTTGTCTTTGCTGTTTTTCCAAAAGTCATTCCGCGACGTTTTGTCTTTCCATCCATGTTGATTGTGTTAACATTTTTTACCTTAACACCATCGAACATTTTCTCAACAGCTTCTTTGATCATAGTCTTGTTTGCTTCCGGATGAACCAGGAATGTATATTTCTGATCAGCCATCTCAGCCATACTTTTTTCTGTTACGAGTGGTTTTAAAATAACGTCATAATACTGAATGTTTGCCATTATGCATATACCTCCTCGATTGCTGCAACACTGCTCTTAGTAGCAATTACTGTATCGTATTTCAGAATATCGTATACATTAATTGTGCTAGGAGATGCAAGCTGTACATTTTCAATGTTTCTTGCTGATTTAACAACATTCTCACTGTCATCTGTGATAACAAGAAGTGCTTTTCCAACTTTCAATGCATCCAGAACTGCAACCATCTTCTTGGTTTTGATCTCATCAAATTTCAGCTCATCAAGAACCATAAATTTGTTGTCCTGAACCTTAGATGTAAGAGCAGACTTAAGAGCACTTCTCTTCTCCTTCTTGTTCATCTTGAAGGAATAATCTCTCGGAACCGGTGCGAATACTACGCCGCCGCCTGTCCACTGCGGAGATCTTGTTGAACCCTGTCTTGCATGACCGGTTCCTTTCTGTCTCCATGGCTTTCTTCCGCCGCCGCTTACTTCTGAACGGGTTTTTGCCTTCTGTGTTCCCTGACGACGATTTGCAAGGTAAAGTACCACTGCCTGGTGAACCAGGTTTTCTTTAACCTCAACTCCAAATATTGAATCGGAAAGCTCGATTGTTCCAACCTCTGTGCCTTCCATATTATACAAAGCTACATTTGCCATCTAAAGTGTTCCTCCTTTCCTCTATAAGGCTTATCCGATTGTCTTTACGCTTTCGCGAATTGTAACAAGGGATTTCTTTGGTCCCGGTACGGAACCTTTCACGAGCAACAGATTGTTTTCGGCATCAACACGTACGATCTCAAGATTCTGTACTGTAACCTGTACATGTCCCATCTGACCAGGCATCTTTTTGCCTTTAAATACTTTACTTGGATCAGAAGCAGCACCGTTAGATCCAGCATGGCGATGATATTTAGAACCATGTGCCATAGGTCCTCTGGACTGTCCGTGACGTTTGATTGCGCCCTGGAATCCTTTACCTTTGCTGATTGCAGTTGCATCGATCTTGTCGCCTGCTGCAAAGATATCTGCCTTGATCTCCTGTTTTACTTCATAGTTCTCAGCATCTTCAAATCTGAACTCCTGAAGATATCTCTTATAAGATACCTCTGCCTTGTCAAACTGACCTTTTTCCGGCTTGTTAAGAAGCTTCTCACGGATATCCGCAAAGCCAACCTGAACAGCGCTGTAACCATCGTTCTCAACGGTTTTTACCTGAGTTACTACGCATGGGCCTGCCTGAAGGACTGTTACCGGAGTAAGAACTCCGTCTTCGTTGAAAATCTGAGTCATTCCAACTTTTGTAGCCAAAATCGCTTTCTTCATTCGTTTTCCTCCTGTTTTTCTACAGCGGAACGCTCCATTTCGGAGAGTTCATTCTAGTTAACAGATATAAGTGGAATGAGCTTTTGCCATTGCTTCTATATCGATTAACTTGGTTACTTTATTCCAAATCGCTAATCGCGTTTTGAACAAGTTGATTTATTTGTTTTTCATCTTAATATCGATGAATACGCCTGCCGGCATGTCGAGTCTTGAAAGAGCATCTACTGTCTTGCGTGTAGGTGTCACAATGTCGATCAGTCTCTTGTGAGTTCTCTGCTCAAACTGCTCACGGGAATCTTTGTACTTGTGTACTGCACGAAGGATTGTTACTACTTCCTTCTTTGTTGGGAGCGGTACCGGACCACTTACGGTTGCACCGTTCTTCTTAACTGTCTCCACGATTTTTGCTGCAGATGCATCTACTAACTGATGATCATATGCTTTCAAAACAATTCTCATTACCTGATTTGCCATAAAAAAAGTCGCCTCCTTATTCGCACTTTTAAGTACGACAAGCGGTGACTGTACACTTCTCCGTGTGTGTCCTATATCTGCACACGTTGTTTCCGCATTCTGCGGACTCCTGTTTAATTGTACAGTGACTTGTCGCCGGTTTCTTGAACGGACATTCGCTCCACGGAATTACCTGCCCCTTGGCAGCAACCTCACGCTTCATAGCTATCATGCCACAACAGTTGACATTATACTTGACAAAGCTAAAAAAAGCAAGAAAAAAAATCCGGCAATCTTACACAAACTTTTTCTCTTGCATTTCATTTTTTTAGGCAATTATTCTTTTAGTTTTTCTTTATCCTCCGGAATAAAGAAATACTTTCTTATTACCATGAGTCCGCAAAGCGCTGCAATCAAAATCAGTGTTTCTACTGGACTTTGCACCTCAGCGATCATTTCCCTCGCAATTGAAAACAGAATGATCTCTATTACGCTTTCCACAGAGTGCTTCGAAAGCATTCTTACAAACTCAATACAGATAACCAGCTCAAAAAACCGTTCTACCAGCGACCTCGCACTTTCTTCTTCGAAGAAAAGCACTGTTCCGCCGCTGATAAGATAACGAACCATCCCTATGGTAAGCAAAACCGTCACTACCAATAATATAATCGATATGATTGTCTCCAGCCAGCCTACCAGTTTTAAAACAACCTGTTTTACCTTTGCCTGTATATCCTTTTCCTTCATTTTCCCCTCCGGACAGGATTACTCTTCTGCATATTCTTTCGCAAGCTGTACATAGATATCTGAATTTTTCTTCTGATTTTCCATTTCTTTCCTTGTAAGACTGCGTTTTACCTTTGCCGGACTGCCTATCACAAGACTGTTGTCCGGTATATCACTTTTACCGGTAACCAGCGCCCCTGCACCGATCAGACAATTTTTTCCTATTTTGGCTCCATTTAAAACAATTGCACCCATACCAATCAGGCTTCCGTCACCAATCTTGCATCCATGGACAATGCATCCGTGCCCGATTGTCACATCATTTCCGATTTCTACATCATAGCCTTCATCGGCATGCACAACGCTGTTATCCTGTACATTTGTGTTTCTTCCTATTGTAATGGATGCTTCATCCCCGCGGATTACAGTTCCAAACCAGATGCCGCTTCCTTCACCAATCTTTACATTTCCCATAACACGTGCTGTATCGGCTATAAAAACGTCCTTCACTTCTTTTATCCGTTTGAACATTACTTGTCTCCAAACATTTTTTTATACTCTTCCGTGAAGTCCAGTGTTGCAAAATAATCTTCTGCTCTCTCAGCACGGCGAATCATTTCAAAGCTTCCATCCTCTTTCAAAAGGATCTCGGCAGATCTTAACTTTCCGTTGTAATTGTATCCCATAGAATAGCCATGTGCACCTGTATCATGAATGAAGAGGATATCTCCCTTATCTATTTTAGGAAGCATACGATCTACAGCAAATTTATCACTGTTTTCGCAAAGTGAGCCAGTTACATCATACTTATGATCACAGTCTGCATTTTCTTTTCCGAGAACGGTAATGTGATGATAAGCACCGTAAATAGCCGGACGCATTAAGTTTGCAGCACAGGCATCTACACCGATATATTCCTTGTGGATATGTTTTTCATGAATTGCCTTTGTTACCAGTCCGCCATAAGGTCCCATCATGAAACGTCCCATTTCTGTGCAAAGGCTTACATCTCCCATTCCGGCCGGAACTAAAACTTCTTCATATACCTTCTTAACGCCCTCTCCGATTACAAGAATATCATTTGGCTCCTGATCCGGTTTGTAAGGAATTCCAACGCCACCGGAAAGATTTATAAAGGTAATCTTTGCTCCGGTTTCTTTTTGAAGTTTTACAGCAATCTCAAACAGTACTTTTGCCAGCATCGGATAATACTCGTTTGATACTGTATTACTGCAAAGGAATGCATGGATACCGAATTCTTCCGCTCCCTTTGCTTTCAAAATCTTAAATGCCTCAAAGAGCTGTTCTGTTGTCATTCCGTATTTTGCATCTCCCGGGTTGTCCATGATTCCGTTTGAAAGCTTGAATATTCCACCCGGATTGTAACGACAGCTTATCTTTTTCGGAATATAGCCAAGTGTTTCCTCCAGGAAATCGATATGGGTTATGTCATCCAGATTGATAATTGCCCCAAGCTCTGCCGCCTTCTTATACTCTTCTGCAGGTGTAACATTCGAAGAAAACATGATCTTGTCCCCTGTAAAGCCCATTGCCTGAGAAAGCATCAGTTCGGTCATAGAAGAGCAGTCACATCCGCAGTCATATTCTCCGAGCATTTTAATCAATGCAGGTGTAGGTGTTGCTTTCACTGCGAAGTATTCCCGAAATCCAGGATTCCAGGAGAATGCTTTCTTTACATTTTCCACATTTTTCCGAATTCCTTTTTCATCATAAAGATGAAATGGAGTTGGGAATTTTTCAATAATCTCTTCTGCCTTTTCCTTTGTAACAAATGGTTTTTTCATAGTACACTCCTCTTTTTCATTTTTAAGCCCCGGCTTCGCCGTAAATGCTTTATTTTATATGTTCATGTGTAAACAGGTGATTTTGACAATATTCATAATTTCCATTGCACTTAGAGCAATATCTGAATTCCAGATCCGGGTTATCCTTTTCTGTCTGTCCGCAAATGTGACATTTATGTCTGTATGCTGCAGTTGCCTGCCCCCGGCTCATAGCCTGTTGAAACTGCTGCTGTCTCTTTCTGTTTTGTGCATTCTGATAGGCATTCTGGAATTTCTGTTTTCTTGTCATTAAGAAGAACAGAATCGTTGCTGCCAAAGAAGAAATAATCAGCATTCTTGTAATCCAGTTTCCTACAATTATATAATAGGTAAGATAAGCAACATCAAGAATCGCAAGATACTTGATTTTTATCGGTATAATAAAGAACAAAAGCATACTCTGATCCGGAAATGTCATTGCAAATCCCAGAAAAATCGACAAGCTGACATAGTAAGTAGAGCAGCCAAGCCCAGTATAAAATCCATAAATCGGAGCATTCGCTCCATCCACTACACAAACAATAGCATAAAGCACAAATGCCCCTATGATCGTACAGATGATGCCAAAGAAAATATAGAAATTATACATAAAATCGCCCCATACCTTCTCCAACACCGTACCCAGCTGATAGTAGCAAAAGAGCATGATAATTGTAAACACACTAAGATTGCTTGGTGGAATCAATAACCAGGAAACAATTCTCCAGATCTGACCATGAAGAATCATATCCGGATTCAAGCCGATAAAATACTGAATATAGCTTCCGCTATACTGACCGATAATCTGCAATACATATCCAATCACATAAGCAATGATAATATATCTGGTTAGATTTTTGATTGCATACTTTCCAAATCTGCGTTCTAGCTTTTGAATAAAACTCACGTGTTTTCTCCTCTTTTTATCCTTTCCGTAATATAAAAACTGTTTTTGATTATACACTTATATATATCTTTTGTCGAGATTCAGAAAGAAGAGTTCTCTTAAGTCGCCGCCACCCGTAAAACGGGTGGCTCGAGATGCCGGGTATAACCCCTTGG
>CAVFRH010000127.1:0-5336 GCA_963624695.1 bacterium | reverse complement strand
ATTGCCGGATGTACTCAGCATTGGATAAGTTGGCCGCTTTTGCGTCCCTTGTCACTACATCAAACATCTCATCCGTGAGTCTGACGGTGATGCATGAAAATGAATTACTGGCAGCCAAGGCGAAACTTGCTCTAATTATCACGAATTATGGGATTAGCAAGGTGTCAGTATTGAACAAATAATCAGATTGACTTTATTCGAGATTTTGCTTAAAATAAAAACTGGAGATTTGTACATATTTACAGAGGTAGTATCTGGAAAAAGAGGTTCTATATGACAGGTTTTATGACTTTAAAAGAAACATCCGAAAAGTGGGGAATTAGTTCAAGGAGAATTAACACGTTATGCGTGGAAGGAAGGATATCTGGAGCGCAGAAGCTTGGTAATATGTGGATTATTCCAGCCGATGCTGAGAAGCCTAAGGATGAGCGGATAAAGTCGGGGAAATATATAAAGCATTGTCAAGAGAAAATTTGTAATAAGGGATATGCAAATGAATAAAATAGGCATGACTGCTTTAGGGTGATTTTATTTGATGAATTCTAATGGGTGATATGAGGTGAAGTATATGTCCGGAAGATTAAATTCTGATAAGGAAAAGGCTATAAAAATTCTTGAATACTGGTTTTTAGTGGAACTTCTTAATCAGAAAAATCTCGGTGAGTTTAAAGAAAAAGGTAATAAAGCCTCTAGATATAAAAAGGAATTAATATCGGGAAATACAAAAAAACATGCAAGGTTTTGGAGGATTTCGTACAATTTACGGCTGAAGATAATTTACAGACTCTTCTGAATTCACTGCCTAAACAATTGAAAGATTTTCATACGAGTAATTTTACGGTATTTATTGGCTGCATGAAAAAGAAGACATGCATTGAAGAAATCGCGCGGAATGTTAAATGGCGTAGTCAAAGCCCAGATGCAAAAGATACAAATAAGGACGAAATAACTCTTGCTATACTTAAATTTTCAAGGAATGGGAGATATATTTCAAATTATATGAACCTAAATCTGAGAATGATGATGAAAACGGGGCAGATGTGACTCTTCACATGGATTTTTATTCAAGGGATTTGGCATTTGTTATTGATGGACTTCGAAATAATAGATTTACAAAAGAAAAAGAAAAGATACTTCTTGATTATATTTTAGGAATTAATCGATGCAATAGTGGATTCTGTAAATGAAGTTGGCTGTATTCATACATCTCAAGGCTTGGACTTTGATTATGCCGGGGTTATTATTGGAGACGATATGAGATATGAAGATGGTCATATTGTTACAGATTTTACCAAACGAGCAAAAACAGACCAATCCTTAAAAGGCATAAAAAAATTATACAAAGAAGATCCGGAGCTTGCGTTAAAAGAAGCTGACGAAATTATAAAAAATACATACAGAACTCTGATGACCAGAGGCATGAAAGGTTGTTATGTATATTGCACAGATACGAATTTAGCAAATTATTTGAAAGCGTGTTTGTAAATAGGTGGGGAAGATTATGAAGCAGGAAACAGTAGATAGAATTCGAAAATTTTCAGACGACAGGGATTGGGATCAGTTTCATTCACCGGCAAATCTTGCAAAATCAATCGTGATTGAGGCAGCAGAATTACTGGAGTGTTTTCAGTGGTCAGATAAAGGTTATGATCTTCAACATGTTAAAGAAGAATTAGCAGACGTAATAGTATACAGCCAGAATTTGCTAGATAAACTGGGACTTGATGCGGATGAGATTGTGAATATGAAAATGTCTCAGAATGAGGCGAAGTATCCGGTTGAAAAGGCAAAGGGAAGCGCAGCAAAGTATGATCAATTATAACATGTAGAGATTTCATGAGAATTTGTAAGGTAGTGGAGGATAATCTTTTCTTATGGTCAAAAAAACCATTAAATCAACGAATAAAACTTTAAATTATTACGATGAAAATGCAATATCCTTTTCAGAATCCACCTTGCATGTGGATTTTACGGAGACTCAGCAGGCGTTTCTAAATTGCTTGCCTTCCAATGCTCACATTTTGGATTTTGGTTGTGGTGCAGGCCGTGATACCAGATATTTCCTTGAACGGGGGTGTCTGGTCACAGCTGTGGATGGATCGGAAGCTTTATGTAAGATTGCTTCCGAATATACGGGCATTTCGGTGAAACAGATGCTGTTTCAGAATTTGGACGAGATAGAAAAATATGATGGCATCTGGGCCTGTGCATCTATTTTGCATTTGAAGAAAACAGAACTTTCGAATGTTCTTGTAAAAATGAGAAAAGCATTGAAGCAACAAGGAATTATCTACACCTCTTTCAAATATGGCGATTATGAGGGTATGCGAAATGGCCGCTATTTTACAGATTTTACAGAGGAAAGCTTCATTGACTTTATGGAAGATGTTGATGAAATTGTGATAGAAAAGACTTGGGTTACAGGTGATGTTAGAGCAGGAAGAGGTGATGAGCGTTGGCTGAACTTAATCTTAAGGAAGAAAATATAGATAGCTTAAGAGAATATTCTACAGATGTAATGACTGGTGACGTCAATCAGCGTATGCAACTGTATTACCAGCTGATAAATAGTCTGGATAAAGCTGATAGCGTAGATATTATAGTATCTTTTTTAATGGAGTCTGGAGTTAAGCTTCTTATAAAAGACCTTGAAAAAGCATTGAAACGAGGAGCCAATATTAGAATTCTCACGGGAAATTACTTGGAAATTACGCAGCCATCAGCATTATATTTAATTAAACAAAAATTGGGAAATCAAGTTGATCTGAGGTTTTATAGTGACAAAAATCGTTCATTTCACCCCAAGTCTTATATTTTTCACTATAAGGGCTATAGTGAGATTTATATAGGTTCTTCTAATATTTCGAAGAGTGCGCTCACTTCTGGAATTGAATGGAACTATCGATTTAACAGTAGAACGGATGCTTTAAATTATGAAAAGTTCTATAGAGTCTTTAATGATCTGTTTGAAAATCATTCTATAGAAATTGATGATCAGGAACTTAGGAATTATTCCAAAAATTGGCATAGACCGCTAGTGTCTAGGGATATGGAAAAATATGATGCTGATGAACTATACGAAGAAAAGAATCAGATTAAGGTTCAACCTATTTTTGAACCAAGAGGGGCACAGATAGAGGCCTTGTGTGCACTTGAAAATACCAGAGCAGAAGGAGCAAAAAGAGCTTTGGTTTCTGCTGCGACGGGCGTTGGAAAAACATATTTGGCTGCTTTTGACTCTCAATATTATAAGCGAGTGTTGTTTGTAGCACATAGAGAGGAGATATTAAAACAAGCCGCAACGTCATTTAGAAATGTTAGAACTTCTGATGATTTTGGTTTTTTCAATGGAGCGGAGAAGACAACAGATAAGTCAGTTATATTTGCCTCAGTCGCTACGCTTGGAAGACAGGAGTATTTAAATGAAAAGTATTTTTCACCAGAGTACTTTGATTACTTGGTGGTGGATGAATTTCATCATGCGGTTAATAACCAATATAGAAGAATAGTCAACTATTTCAAACCACAATTTTTATTAGGACTGACTGCTACACCTGATAGAATGGATGGTAGAGATATTTATGAGCTTTGTGATTATAATGTTCCTTACGAGATTTCCTTGAAAGAGGCTATAAATAAAGGTGTGTTAGTGCCATTTCATTACTATGGCATATTCGATGATACTGATTATTCAGGCTTACATTTGGTGCGTGGCAGATATGACGAAAAAGAATTGAATGAAACTTATATTGGCAATGTTCACAGGCATGATTTGATTTATAAATATTATTGCAAATATAAATCTAGGAGGGCTTTAGGGTTTTGTTGTTCTAGGGAACATGCAGAAGAAATGGCTAGAGAATTTTCGCAAAGAGGAATTCCATCTGTTGCAGTTTATAGCAATGCCAATGGCACTTACTCTGAAAATAGGGAAGTGGCTATATCAAAGTTGATTGCTGGAGAAATTAAAGTGATTTTTTCTGTAGATATGTTTAATGAAGGTGTGGATATTCCAGCTGTTGATATGGTGCTATTCTTGCGACCTACGGAATCACCTGTGGTATTTTTGCAGCAATTAGGCAGAGGCCTTCGTAAGTCAAGAGATAAAGCGTACTTAAATGTGCTGGATTTTATAGGCAATTATGAAAAAGCAGGTCGTGTACGATTCTTTTTGACAGAGCAGACAGATTTTGAAAACAGAAATTATAAATCGCTGGATCATATTGAAGCCCCAGACGATTGTATTATTGATTTTGATATGCAATTGATTGATTTGTTTGCCAAAATGAATCAGCAGCAAATGAAGCTGAGAGATCTGATTAGGAAAGAATATTACGGTGTAAAGGAAAAATTAGGTCACGTTCCTACTAGAATGGAACTTTTTACTTATATGGATGATGTTATATATCAGCAGGCTATAAAAAAATCGAAAGAGAATCCATTCAAGAGATATATGGACTATTTGAACAATCTGGGAGATTTGTCAGAACAAGAAGAAAACTTTTACAACACATTAGGCAAAGATTTTATAAGTGTGATTGAAAACACAAATATGACCAAAGTATATAAAATGCCAGTTTTAATGGCATTCTATAATCATGGAAATATTAGAATGGAGGTCACTGAAGGAGAATTGTTGGAAAGTTGGAAAGAGTTTTTTTCAACAGGATCAAATTGGAAGGATTTGGAAGCCGGAATTACATATAGCAAGTATCAGGCTATTTCAGATAAAGCGCATGTAAAGAAAATTATTAGTATGCCGGTACATTTTTTGCTGAAGTCAGGAGAAACTTTTTTTGTGAAAAAGGAAGGCTACGCAATTGCTTTACGAGAGGATTTAAAAGCATGTGTAGAAAATCCGATTTTTGTGGAACAATTTGAGGATGTTATTAAATATAGAACTATGGACTATTATCAGAGACGGTATAGAGGCCAAAACTAAAAGAAACCGAGGCACAATCATGACTGCACAACAATATCAATCTGCCGCCTCCTACTGGACTTCAAAGTCCCACGTAGAGATGCCGGCAGCAGAATTAAAACAATGTACAGAAGAATTTATCACCACTCACTCAGTCTGTGCCCTTGCTACAGGTGCAGGTGATTATGTGCGTTGCACCACGTAGAGTACAGCTATCATAATGACAAGTTCAGGATCTTTACTGAAGGCGGTGAGAAGTTCGTCGGCCTGGAGAAAAACTTGAATTTTACTCAAACCATCATTTGCAATATTTGTGGCCGTTATGGCAGATACAACGTATTTATGACATATACCGTCCTGTCCCTTTTCTTCATTCCATGTTTTAAGTGGAATAAGCATTATTATGTGCAGACAA
>CAVFRH010000126.1:0-7148 GCA_963624695.1 bacterium | reverse complement strand
GTATGGACATGTTAAAATGCGCTTTGAGCCATCAGGAGATATGGACAAGCCAGTTCTCTTTGAAGAAGAAGTTGTTGGAGGTGCAGTACCAAAGAATTATTTCCCAGCTGTGGAAAAGGGGCTTGCAGAATCGGTATTGGCAGGACCGCTGGCAGCTTATCCGGTAGTCGGTGTAAAGGCGGTATTGTATGATGGATCTTATCATCCGGTAGATTCATCTGAAATGGCCTTCAAGACAGCAACGACAATGGCCTTCAAGAAAGGCTTTATGGAAGCAAGTCCGGTTCTCTTAGAGCCGATTGTATCGATGAAGGTAACTGTTCCAAACGACTACACAGGCGATGTTATGGGCGATCTGAATAAGCGTAGAGGCCGTGTACTTGGAATGAGTCCGGTTGGAAGCGGAAAAACTGTTGTTGAAGCAGAGGTTCCTGAATTAGAGATATATGGATATGCCACAGCACTTCGTTCTATGACAGGCGGCTCCGGCGATTTCGAATACGATTTTGCAAGATATGAGCAGGCACCTTCTGATGTACAGGAAAGGGAAATTGCAGCAAGAGAAGCACTGAAAAAAGATGAAGAATAACTAAACCTTTACCAATAAAACCTCTTTAAAGCAAAAAAAGGTCTTGGAATGCCAGTTTGACATTTCGGGATCTTTTTTGCAGACTTGGCAGAGTTTCTATCATTGACATTGTAAAAAAGGAATAGTAGAATAGTAAAAGTGTAAAAAGCAAGTGAGGAATCTTCTATGAAACGACAAATAAGTTTATCTATATTGGCAGACAATACGGCAGGGGTTCTCAGCCGAATCAGTGCCTTATTTACCAGAAGAAACTATAATATAGACAGTCTTACCGCAGGTGTTACTGCAGATCCGAGATATACAAGAATGACTGTTGTAGCAAGCGGAAGTGAATCCGTCCTGGAACAGATAACAAAACAGGTTTCCAAGCTGGAGGAAGTTCGCGATGTAAAGGTTTTGGAAGATGACACAAGTGTTCAGAGGGAATTGATTATGATTAAAATCAAATGTACTCCGAGCGAAAGACAGGATATTGTATCTCTTACATCGATTTTCAGAGCGAATATTATCGACGTAGGACAGGAATCTCTTGTAATTGAAGCTACCGGTGCGAAAGGTAAGCTGAAAGCACTGTTAGACCTGCTCAATGGTTTTGAAATTCTGGAAATCGCTAGAACGGGAATTACCGGATTGACCAGAGGAACAGATCAGGTTGTTTATCTTTAAATCAGTTTATTAAACTATCTGGGAACAGATTGGTTAATAACTCCGTTATGCGGAGAATATATTATTAATATCCATGGAGGAGTATTATGTCAGCAAGAATTTTTTATCAGGAAGATTGTAACCTTTCTTTACTGGAAGGAAAGAAAATCGCCATTATCGGTTACGGCAGCCAGGGACATGCGCATGCTCTTAACCTTAAAGATTCCGGATGCGATGTTATCATCGGTCTGTATGAGGGAAGCAAATCCAAAGCAAAAGCTGAGGCACAGGGATTAAAGGTTTATAACACTGCTGAGGCAGCTAAAATGGCCGACATCATCATGATCCTGATCAATGATGAGTTACAGGCAGATATGTACAAGAAGGACATCGCTCCGAACCTTGAGCCAGGCAACATGCTTATGTTTGCTCATGGTTTCAACATCCACTACGGACAGATCGTTCCTCCTGCAGACGTAGACGTTTGTATGGTTGCTCCTAAGGGACCGGGACATACTGTAAGAAGTGAGTATGAAGTAGGAAAAGGAGTTCCTTGTCTGGTAGCTGTAGAGCAGGATGCAACAGGAAAAGCTCTTGACCTTGCACTTGCATATGCACTTGGAATTGGTGGAGCAAGAGCAGGTGTTCTTGAGACAACATTCAGAACAGAGACAGAGACAGACCTTTTTGGAGAGCAGGCAGTTCTTTGCGGTGGTGTATCCGCTCTTATGCAGGCTGGTTTTGAAACTCTTTGCGAAGCAGGATATGATCCAAGAAATGCTTACTTTGAGTGTATCCATGAGATGAAGCTTATCGTAGATTTGATCTATCAGTCAGGCTTCAAGGGAATGAGATATTCCATCTCCAATACAGCTGAGTATGGTGATTACATTACAGGACCGAAGCTTATCACAGAAGAGACAAAGAAGACAATGAAGAAGATCCTTTCTGATATCCAGGACGGAACATTTGCAAAAGACTTCCTTCTTGATATGTCTCCTGCAGGCGGACAGGCTCACTTCAAAGCTATGAGAAAGAAAGCTCAGGAGCATCCGGCTGAGATCGTTGGTGAAGAGGTTCGTAAGCTTTACAGCTGGTCTGATGAAGACAAACTGATCAACAACTAATTCAATTGATTAAGAACAAAAAGCAGCGCAGTCCTTTCGGGCTGCGCTTTTTTCATGCAGAAAACCTGCCACCGGCAGCTTTCCTTGCATACTTTGGTATACAAAAAACAGCCTTCTTTTTGGGAAGACTGTTTTCAGTAAAATTATTTGCTTTCTACAATTTTTCCGGCGATTGCACAATGTGCAGCGGTTACGGGAGATGCCAGGTAGATTTCTACCTTAGAAGTTCCCATTCGGCCTAAGAAGTTTCGGTTGTTTGTAGCAACAACTCTTTCGCCATCCGTAAGAATTCCGCCGGCACGGCCACAACAAAGTCCGCAGCCTGGGTGAGTAATCATAGCACCGGCCTTGGAAAGAATTTCTAAAGTGCCGTCTGCCAAAGCTTCTCTATAAATTTTCCGGCTGGCAGGAGTAACAATCAATTTTACGAAAGGAGCAACCTTTTTGCCCTTCAGTACGGCAGCAGCCTTTTGAAGATCTTCCAGACGACCATTTGTACAGGAACCAATAAATACCTGGTCAATGTCAGTGCCGACAAGAGAGGATACCGGTCTGATTTTATCCACCTGGGAAGGACATGCCATAACAGGAACAAAATCCTCTGCCCGGTAATTAATTACCCGGCTGTAGGAGGCATCCGCATCTCCAAACAGGTCCTTTTGATCCTCATTTAATTCAATTTGACAATATTCGGCAGTCTTTTCATCCGGAGAAAAGAGACCACATTTTGCACCAGCTTCAATTGCCATATTTGAAATTGTCATACGGCTGGCAACAGACATATTTTCTATGGTGTTTCCGGCAAACTCCAAAGATTTGTAGGTAGCTCCATCTGCACCCAAATCCCCAATCAGGGTTAGAATGATATCTTTTGATGTTACATTTTCAGGGAGAACACCATTGATATTTACCCGAATGGTTTCCGGAACGCGGATCCATAACTTTCCGGTTCCAAGAATGCTGGCCATTTCTGTATATCCGATTCCGGTAGAAAATGCACCAACACAGCCATAAGTTGTAGTATGGCTGTCTGTGCCGAAAACAATATTTCCTGGTTTTACATAGCCGGCCTCGGTCATAAGCTGGTGGCAGATACCATCTGAATGATGCACATTTTTCATGCCATATTTGGCAGCAAAAGCATCACCGCTTTTAAAATGTCTGGTATCATCAATCTGGCTGGCAGGAACCAGATGATCATAGATCAGAACAACCTTGTCAGGATCCCAAAGCTTTGAAAATCCCATTTCTTCGAATTTTTCAGCAACAAAAGGGATAAAGATATCGTGAATCATAACGCGATCTACATTTACGGTAACAATATCTCCTGCCTTTGCTGCCTTTCCGGTATTTTTTTGAACTATTTTTTCAATAAGAGTTGAACCCATTGCAGTATACTTTCCTTTCTTATCACAAGCTCAGTCTTCCAGGCCGTTGAGGCGGCGCATAGCCTTAACAAGGCCGCCAGCATTTAAAATGTTCAGCAGGTTTTCCGGCAAAGAGGAAATTGGGTAGTCTTTTCCGTTACAGGTGATTTTTTCACCAACGGTAACTTCAATTTCCTCACCTTCTGTAACTACCTCACAAAGATCCGGATTTTCAATCAGTAAAAGTCCGTTGTTGATGGAATTGCGGAAAAAGATACGAGCGAAGGATTTTGCAATGACGGTTTTGATTCCCAATGCTTTGATTACCTCCGGGGCCTGTTCTCTGGAGGAACCGCAGCCGAAATTTTTTCCGGCTACAATAATGTCACCTTCTTTGATTTGACCGGCAAGCTCCGGACGAAGAGGAGAGAAGGCGAAGGGCTTCATATCATTGATTGTTTTAAGAGCCAGATATTCTGTTGGAATGATAATATCTGTATCAATATCATCTCCGAGAAGCCAGACTCTACCTTTGAAGTTATTCATAGTAATTATCCTTTCATTTAATCATGTCGGCTGTAGCAATGGAGCCCATTATGGCAGAAGCTGTAACAGTTGCTGCGGAGCCAAGGTATACGAAGGAATCTTTGTGTCCGGCACGGCCTTTGAAATTTCTAGTTCCGGTACTGATCAGAACCTCGCCTTCTCCGATGACACCCTGGCAGCTTCCCCAGCAAACAGAACAGTTTGCATTCATAACGATAGCGCCTGCCTGCATGAAGATATCCAGAAGACCTTCTTCAAGGGCCTGCTCGTAAACAGCCTGGCTGGCCGGAACCACAAGGAATCGTACGGTTGGAGCTACTTTGTGTCCCTTTAAGATAGAAGCAGAAAGCCGTAAATCCTCGATTCTTCCATTGTTGCAGGAGCCGACAAAGGCTTCATCAATGGCAATGCCAACGCAATCCTTTGCAGGAACTACATTGTCAACGAAATGCGGTTTTGCGACAATTGGCTGAATGCTGCAAAGGTCAATGTCATATTTCTGGAAGAATACAGCATCCGGATCACTGGAAAAGCAGGCTTTCGGGCTGCGTCCGTGTTCTTTAAGATAATCCATGGCAATGTCATCTACTTCCATGAGGGCTGTTTTCGCACCAGCTTCAACACAGAGATTGCAGATAGAAATACGGTCACTCATATTCAGAGTTTTCATACCGTCTCCCACAAATTCCATAGCCTTGTAATTGGCACCGTTGGCACCTATTTTTCCAATAATCGTAAGAATTAAGTCTCTGGCGGTTACACCTTCCGGAAGCTTTCCGGTAAGATGAAATTGAATTGTTTCCGGTACGAGTACCCAGCTGTGACCGGTAACCATTCCATAAAGATAATCGGTGCATCCTACACCTGTTCCGAAGGCTCCGAGAGCTCCGTAAGCACAGGTATGGCTGTCAGCACCAAAAATAAGTTCGCCCGGACGAACATGATTTTCCATCATGATCTGGTGACAAACGCCTTTTCCCTCATAAAAGGTAATTCCGTTTGCTTTTGCAAAATCTCTCATTTTTTTCTGAGAAGCTGCAGTTTTTGGACTGTCACAGGGAACATTGTGATCTACCACCCATACCAGTTTGCTTTTGTCAGCAATAGATGGGTGCTTTAAATTATTGTACATATCGATGGTAAGATGTGTTGTGCCATCATTGCTGAGAAGCTGATCCAATTCAACGGTATGGATATCTCCGGCTTTCACGCTGTCAACGCCTGCAGCAAGGGCGATTATTTTTTCGGCAATCGTCATTCCCATTTCTTCTTCCTCCTTTTATTTGTTAAGCGATGCGATTAAGCCGCCCTGATCCAGGATGCCTTGCATATAAGGGGGAAGCTTTGTACAGGAAAATTCTTTCCCATTTACAGCAGCAATGCCTTCGGTAAGAGAAAGCTCTATTTCTTCACCGGATTTTACATGATCATACAACTCTTTGCAGACAATAACCGGAAGACCGATATTGATGGAATTTCGATAAAAAATTCTGGCAAAGGATTTTGCAATAACTGCTTTTACACCGAGGGCTTTCAAAACGCTAGGAGCCTGCTCTCTGGATGAACCACATCCAAAATTTTCACATGCGACAACAATATCTCCCGGTTTTACCTTTGAAGCAAAATCGGGATCCAGTGATTCAAATGCATGAGATTTCATTTCGTCGATTGTCGGATAAAGCAGGTACTGTGATGCAATAATCTGATCAGTATCTACATCGGAATCGAATCTAAATATTTTTCCCATATTCATCTCCTTAATTCATAATAAATAATAGTTTATAATCTAAATTTCTATTCTATCATCAGCACTTTTAAAAGTAAATAAAATGCTGAATGACCTTTTAAGATGAAAAATTATGCGTTCGCAGGATTGACGATTGCACAATTCATATGCTATCATACAACTAAATTGAAACAGGCGTTATATGACTGACGGATAGGTGGAATTGACCACATGGAGTATAACGCGAAATTACCGACCGTCTGGGAAGTTGCCCAGGCGATTTTTTTTATGTAAAAGGAAAGGATGAAAAAGTATGGGTTACAAGACAGACATTGAGATTGCACAGGAAGCAGAAGTATGGAATATCAATGAAGTGGCAAAACAGTTGGAGATTGATGAAAAATATATTGAGCAGTACGGAAGAGATAAGGCGAAAATCTCCCTGGATTATTTAAAGGACAATGAGGAAAAGCCTGACGGAAAGCTGATCCTTGTTACAGCCATCACGCCAACCCCGGCAGGAGAGGGAAAAACCACTACATCTGTCGGCCTGGCAGATGGTCTTCGTAAAATTGGCAAGAAGTCAATCGCAGCATTAAGAGAGCCTTCTTTAGGACCGGTATTTGGAATTAAGGGAGGAGCTGCCGGAGGCGGATATGCTCAGCTCATTCCTATGGAAGACATCAACCTGCATTTTACCGGTGATTTTCATGCAATCGGTGCGGCTAACAATCTGCTGGCTGCGCTGATTGACAATCACATTCAGCAAGGAAATGCTCTGGGAATCGATCCGAAGCAGATCACATGGAAAAGAGCTGTAGACATGAATGACAGACAGCTGCGCAATATTGTAGATGGTCTGGGCGGAAAGATGAACGGAGTTCCAAGAGAGGATGGATTTGACATTACAGTAGCTTCCGAAGTAATGGCAGTTCTCTGTTTGTCATCTGATATTAAGGATTTAAAAGAAAAACTGGGAAAAATCATCATTGGTTACAGCTATGAGGGAAAACCCATTACAGCAAAGCAGTTAAAGGCAGATGGGGCCATGGCAGTTCTTTTGAAGGATGCCATTAAGCCGAATATGGTGCAGACCCTTGAACATACACCGGCTTTCGTACATGGCGGTCCTTTTGCAAATATTGCGC
>CAVFRH010000125.1:0-19307 GCA_963624695.1 bacterium | reverse complement strand
GAACAAGGGTGACTGGAGTATTGAAAAGAAAAAACAGTGAGGAAAAGAAGCAGGAATTTTATAAGAGAAACTTGAAAAATTCACCATTTCTTTTGGAAGACAAGGAAGAGTATTTGACGGAAAGCGCAGTGACAGAATATGTTCTTTCTCCTATGTTGCTTCTCTTTTCCATCTGGATCTTACAGGAAGCAAAGAAAGATCATGTGAAAAAACTATATTTTCTGGCAAGAGATGCATATCCGGTTTATGAAATTTCAAAAAGAATCTGCAAAAACTGTGGTTTAGGGATAGAATGCAGATACTTTTATTGTTCCCGCTACTCATTGCGTGTTCCTATGTACGCATACGACATTTCAGAAGCACTGGATTATATTTGCCGAAGCGGTATTGATGTAACATTTGAAAAATTAATGATTCGATCCGGTTTTCAGAAAAATGAAATCGAAGAAATGAAACAGATTTTTTCAGATATCGACTTTGAAGAAAGCATTCCTTATTCCAGGCTGAAAGAAATAAAAGAAAGACTTTCAAAAGAATGCAGCTATCTTGAAAAGCTGAAAGCGGCATCAAACAGAAAATGGGACAGCACAAGAAAATACTTTTTTCAGGAAGGAATGATTACGGAAGAGATAATAGGCATTGTCGACAGTGGCTGGACCGGATCGATTGAAAAAAGCATTGCAGATATTCGCCGCAGATGTGGCTGCTTTCAAGAAATAAAGGGATATTATTTCGGACTCTTTGAAAAAATAGAAAGAGATCCCCTGCTTTCTTATGCTGCATTTTACTTTGAACCGGAAAAGGGGCTTTTAAATAAAGTGATGTTCAGCAATTGTCTGTTGGAAGCTGTTTTTCGGGAAAACAAAGGTACAACATGCGGCTATTACCAAAAAGAAAAGATTTTTCCGGAGTTTGAAGAATATCAGACGGACTTGAAATTAGATAACGTATTAAAATGCTTTCGGCAATATACAGATCACTTTTTTGCAAAGCATCCGAAAATAGACATTGATTCTATTTCAGTGAACAACGAAAAGCAAAGACTGCAAAAATCTCTTCGCTCTTTTATGTGGAAACCCAGCAAAGAGGAAGCAGAATTTTTCGGGAGCTTTTCTTTTTCCGATGATCTTTTAGATCAAACCAAAAAAGAGCTTGCACCCAAAATGCCGAATGAACATTTAAAGGAAAATCGATTTTTAAACCGCCTGTTAACCGCCTTGGCTTTTCGAAAGAAGCCCATCCATGAAAGCGGCTGGTTTGAAGCCAGCGTTATAAGAAGCAAGCATTATGGCAGACGGTATATTATCAGCAATTCTGCCTACAAAGGATTGAATTACATTCGAAAGGGTTTGAAGAAGGGTTAAAGGAATCATGACTTTTTTAATGTCAATCTATCACAGTCTTGTTGAACCGGTTCCGGGAATCAAGGAAAGATATCAGCAAAAACGCAAGAAATACAGCGGGCAAAAAAAGCTACTGGCCTGGCTTTATCTTCTAGGACTGAATATTCAATATTATATATTTCGAAAGAAAAAAGTAGGAGAGAGCAGAAAGCTGCATCCGGATCTGGAAAAGAAAATATATCTGGATGCAGAATCCGGAAAATTAAACCGATTAGACCCGGAAAAAATGGCCGGGATGCTGGAGAAGTTTGACATTATTTCCTTTGATGTATTTGATACCCTGCTTTTAAGAAAGCTTTCCGAACCGACAGATCTTTTCTACCTTTTACAAAAAGAGTTTTCCTATCTTTCCTTGAAGAAATTAAGGCAGGAGGCAGAGTGGAAAAGCAGGGAGGAAAGATACAAAGAATTCAGAGATTACGAGGTAACTCTTTCGGAAATCTGGGAGGAATTGTCAAAGAAAACAGGGATTGATTCAAAGCAGGGAGCAGAAAGGGAGTTTCAGCTTGAGGAAAAAATCTGCTATGCAAATCCATACTTTAAAAAAGTAGTTGATATTCTTTTAATCAAGAAGAAAAAAATTATTATCTGTTCCGATATGTATCTTGGAAAAGAGCGGATCAAGAAACTGCTTTTGAAAAGCGGATATCCGGAATTTGAGGATTACTTTATCTCCAGCGACCTTCGAAAATCCAAATATAGCGGTGAACTGTATCGTGCTATTCGTGAAAAATATGGAGAAAAGCTTCGTTACATACATATAGGGGATAACGAATTTTCCGATATCAAAATGGCAAAGGCAAATGGTTTTGAAGCTTTTCTTTACGATAAGGTGGACAGCATCGGAAGCTCCTGCCGGGCAGAGGAGATGAATCCGATTTTATATTCCGTATACAGTGCCATCATAAATGGTTATCTTCACAACGGAACGATTCAGGAAAGCCGGGAATTTGAGTTCGGGTTTATTTACGGAGGCTTGTTTGCGGTTGGCTTCTGCCAATTCATTCATAGCTATGTAAAGGAAAATCACATAGAAGCAATCCTTTTTCTGGCTCGGGATGGGGAAATTTTAAAGAAGGTCTATGAATATCTGTATCCAAAGGAAAAAGAAATCTGCAAATATGCTTATTGGTCCAGACTTGCCAGTGCAAAGCTTTCCGCAAAAATAGAAAAGTCCTACTTTATGGAAAGAATGCTTCTGCACAAAATCGGACAGGGATATTCTTTTACAGACATCTTTAAAACCATGGATGCAGAAGAACTGCTGCCGCTTTTTATAGAAGAATTTGAAGAAAAACACTACAAAGCAGAAAATAAACTGACAGAAAAAAACGCAGCAGATCTGCAGACTTTTCTGAACAGACATTGGGAAGAAATTTGTAATTTGTATGAAGAAGAAATTGAAGAAGGGAAAAAATATTACAGCCAGATTTTGGGAAAGGCTTCAAAAGTAGTTGCTGTGGATGCCGGCTGGGTCGGAAGCGGACCGCTTCTTTTGAATAAAATCGCAAAGGAAGTATGGCACTTCCAAATCGAAATTACAGGGCTGCTGGGAGGATGCTGCAGTGCAAACAATCCGGATTACGAATCCTGTGCAATGGTGCTTGCAGAGGGCAGGCTGGTTAGTTACCTGTTTTCAGCATCTTTTAATCGTGAGATCTGGAAAAAACACGATGCATCCAAAGGTCACAATATGATCGTGGAGTTGCTTCTAAGCTCAGAGGAAAAATCCTTTCGAGGCTTTAAGAAAGACGAAAAAGGGAATTATTCCTTCAATAGGAAGTCAGAAAATATCAGGGCATCAGAAATACAAAGAGGCATTTTAAAGTTTGCAGAGCTTTACAGGGAGCATCCTCTTGGACATTTACAGATTAGCGGGAGCGACGCTGCTGCACCCATTGCATTACTGTATGAAAATCCGGAGTATATAAAAAAGCAAATAAAGAACTCTAAAATCAGAGCAAATATCGAATAAAAATAGTTTGAGGAGAACGAAGGTGAAAAAGAAAAAAATAAGAAAGGTGATTTTAACCATCATAATCCTACTGGCAGCACTTCTGCTGGGCGGTTTCCTTTTCTGGAAGCTGGCTCCATCTGAACTGAAAAAGGAAATGATCAAGCAGCTTTCCAAGCAGCCGGCAGTAAGGCAGGTTGTTGCAACGCAGGTGAAAGATGATTACGAAGAGAAGGTGCAGGACAAAAGCTTTGATACGGAAGAGATCGTTACGGACAGCGAAGTAACAGACGAGCTGAGTGGATATAAAAATATTGTTCTGTTTGGAGTGGATGCAAGAGGATCAGAGTTTGACAGCGGGGTGCAGAGCGACACAATTATGATCTTAAGCATCAACAACGATACAAATGCGATTCGAATGGCCTCGGTGTATCGGGACACTTATGTAAATATCGTAGACAATGAAGGCACAAACTATTATTCAAAAATAAATGCAGCTTATTGCGTAGGCGGTGCAAAAACTGCAGTTTCTACATTAAATGCAAATCTTGATTTGGATATTTCGGACTATATAGTGGTTAATTTTGAAGGAATTCAGGACATTATAGATATGCTGGGCGGTATAGATATTACGGTTTCTGAAACAGAAATGAACCGGATCAATGACATTATTCCGGAGCTGGTAAGGGTAACCGGAGTAGAGGATACTCCGCTTACAGAGTATGGAGAGGTACATTTGAACGGACTACAGGCAACCGCTTTCTGTCGAATACGAAATGCTGTATTTTACGATGAAAATGGAACCGAATATCACTATGATTACGGCCGCACGGCAAGGCAGCGGTATGTTATGAACAAGCTGATCGAAAAGGCCAAAAGTTTAGGCGTAACGGAACTACTGTCCCTTACAAAAAATATTTTGAATTTAAACACAGATGAAAAAACAGTATTAAAAACAAGTCTTTCTTACGATGAGATCATGGATCTTGTTCC
The DNA here is from genome assembly GCA_963624695.1 of bacterium. Taxonomy (GTDB): domain Bacteria; phylum Bacillota; class Clostridia; order Lachnospirales; family Lachnospiraceae; genus Alectryocaccobium. Next base: position 14,957 of record CAVFRH010000125.1, on the reverse strand, counting down.
GGCAGCAATCGACTATAATCTTGAGAAAAATACCGGATTTCCGTTTACAACACAGTCCTCAGACGCAGACGGATCTGACTATGTAGTCCCGGCAGGATTAAATTATAATGTGACGCAGCTGCATCAGTTTTTATTTGATGATGAGACTTATGAGCCTTCTGATACGGTAAAGGCAATCAATGATTACATTATAAACTACACCGGTGTTCCGGAGGTAAAGATGGGGGAGTAATCCAGAAGGCTGGAAGAACAGCATGTTTTCACCTTTTAAAATTATCCAATATATGTTTGACTCAGCTACTTATGTAGAGTAAAATGGAAGCGTATGTTCAGAAGGAACAACTAGAAATACAACGTATAAAATCAGGTCAGAAGCGTTCAAGTGTTGATCTAAGATTTACGTTATAGGAGGAACTTTGATATGTCGAATACTGCAATTGTTGGAGTAAACTGGGGCGATGAAGGAAAAGGCCGTATGGTGGATCTCCTTACAGAAAATTATGATATTGTTACCAGATATCAGGGAGGAGGAAATGCCGGTCATACCGTAATCAATGAATTCGGAAAGTTTGCATTGCATTTGCTTCCATCCGGTGTGTTCAGAAAGAATGTTGTAAATATTCTTGGAAATGGTGTTGCAGTGGATGCAGAAAGCCTTTGGACAGAGATTCAGCAGCTGAAGGAGCAGGGAGTAGACGTTACTCCGGAAAATCTTAAGATCAGTGACAGAGCTTCTCTTGTTCTTCCATGGCATAAGCTTCTGGATGAGCTGGAGGAAAACAGACTTGCAGATAAAAAATATGGTTCAACAAAACAGGGAATCGCACCTTTCTATTCTGATAAATATCAGAAAAAAACCGTGTTAGCCGGTGACCTTTACTATCCGGAAAAGCTGCTTGCCAGATTGAAAGACCTTGCAGAGTGGAAAAACCTTACCATTACAAAGGTTTACGGAGCAGAAGAATATACAGAAGAAAAGCTGGATGCGTGGATTAAGGATTTTGGAGAGAAAATCAAACCTTATGTATGCGATACCACAACTTACTTAAGAGATGAGCTTGCAGCAGGAAAGAAGATCCTTTTTGAGGCACAGCTGGGAACTCTTCGTGACCTTGATTTTGGTATTGTTCCATATACTACTTCATCCAATACAATTGCAGCTTATGCACCGATCGGTGCCGGCATTCCATTTGCAAAGGTAGATGAAATCGTCGGTGTTGCAAAGGCATATTCCACTTGTGTAGGCGAGGGACCTTTCACATCCGAAATGTTTGGGGAAGAAGCAGAAAAGCTTCGTACAGAAGGATTCGAGTTTGGTGCAAAGACAGGCCGTCCAAGAAGAGTTGGAGCATTTGACGTTGTTGCAACCCGTTATGGCACAAAAATGCAGGGAGCTACCGCAATCGCTCTTACAAAGCTTGACATTTTAAGCTACATGGACAAGATTCCGGTTTGCACTCAGTATGAGTTGAATGGTGAATTGACAGACGAATTCCCATTCCCGACAGTTCTTCCGGATGCAAAACCGGTAATCGAATATATGGATGGATGGAAATCCGACATTTCAGGCATTAGAAAATGGGAAGATCTTCCGGCTAATGCCCAGAAATATGTAGAATACATCGAAGAAAAAATCGGTTGCTTTATTAAATATGTTTCTGTCGGACCGGAAAGAGACAGTATTATCATCAGAGAGGAAAAATAAAGATGACAGACAAATACGAATCACCTTTATCTTCAAGATATGCTTCCAAATATATGCTTCACCTGTTTTCTGCTCAGAAGCGTATCGAAACCTGGAGAAGACTCTGGGTCGCTCTTGCAAGAGCAGAACATGAGCTGGGACTTCCTGTTACCAAAGAGCAGGTAGAGGAGCTGGAAGCACACATTTCAGATATTGATTTTGAGATGGCTGCAGCAAGAGAAAAAGAAGTAAGACATGACGTTATGGCTCATGTTTACACTTATGGAAAAGTAGCTCCGTCTGCAGCAGGCATCATCCATCTGGGAGCAACAAGCTGCTACGTCACAGACAATGCAGACGTTATCCTTTACAGAGACGGATTAAAATATCTTCGAAATGAACTTTTAAATGTAATTTCAAACCTTGCTGATTTTGCAGAGAAATACAAAGCATTGCCTACACTTGGATATACTCATTATCAGCCGGCACAGCTGGTTACAGTTGGAAAGAGAGCTGCACTTTGGATGCAGGACTTTATGTCTGACCTTGAGGAACTTGACTTTGTAATTTCTTCCATGAAGATGCTTGGCTGTCGCGGTACCACAGGAACCGAGGCAAGCTTTATGGATCTTTTCGAAGGAGACAGAAGCAAGATCCTTGAAATGAACAAGAAAATCTGTGCAGAGTTTGATTTTACAGAGATCTTTGATGTTGCAGGACAGACTTATCCAAGAAAACTGGATTCCAGAATCCTTAACTGCCTGTCTTCCATAGCACAGAGTGCATACAGAATGGCAAATGATATTCGTCTTTTACAGCATGACAGACAGTTAGAAGAGCCTTTTGAGAAAAATCAGATTGGTTCCTCTGCAATGCCGTACAAGAGAAATCCAATGCGTTCTGAGAGAATCTGTTCTCTTTCCCGTTATCTTATGGCAGATGCAGCCAATGCTGCAAATACTGCATCTGTGCAGTGGCTTGAGAGAACACTTGATGATTCTGCAAACAGAAGAATTTCCATGCCGGAAGGCTTCCTTTGCGCAGATGCGATCCTCAGACTTTGCCAGAATGTTACATCCGGCATTGTCGTAAACGAAAAGATCGTAGAGAGAACTGTTATGGAGTATCTCCCATTTATTGCAACCGAAAATCTGATGATGGAAGCCGTAAAGAGGGGTGGAGACAGACAGCAGCTTCATGAGCTCATTCGTGAGTGCTCTATGCAGGCAACTGCAGAAATGAAGCAGGGACTTGGCTGTGATCTTCTCAAATATCTTGCTCAGCATGAAGAATTCAAAATGACCGAAGCTGAGATGAAAGAGGTACTCAAACCGGAGCTTTATACCGGAAGCTGTGCTCATCAGGTAGAGGATTATCTGGAAAAGGTTAAGCCTCTCGTTGCCAACATTGAAAAAGAAGTTGCAGAGATTAATCTGTAAAATATCATAATAAAACTGTTTAAACGGAGAAATTATGGATAAGATTATAGTAATAGACTTTGGCGGTCAGTACAATCAGTTGGTTGCCCGCCGGGTTCGTGAATGCAATGTATACTGTGAGATCTACTCTTACAGAACAAACATTGACAAAATTAAAGAAATGAATCCAAAGGGAATCATTCTTACCGGCGGCCCAAATAGCTGCTATGAAGAAGGTGCACCTACTTACTCCAAGGAACTCTTTGAACTTGGAATTCCGGTTCTTGGACTTTGCTACGGAGCTCAGCTTATGCAGCATGTACTTGGCGGAAAGGTTGAAAAAGCACCGGTTCGTGAATATGGTAAAACAGAGGTTCATGTAAATACAAACTCTCCTTTATTTAAGGATATTGAAGAGACTACTATTTGCTGGATGAGCCATTTTGACTATATTTCAAAAACTGCACCAGGATTTGAAATCTGTGCAAAGACAAATGATTGTCCTGTTGCAGCATGTGAAGATAATGCAAAAAAGCTTTATGCAATTCAGTTCCACCCGGAAGTACTGCATACCGTAAGAGGAAAAGAAATTCTTTCCAATTTCGTTTACAATGTATGCGGCTGTGCCGGCGACTGGAAGATGGATGCTTTTGTAGAACGTTCTATAAAAGAAATCCGTGAAAAAGTGGGCGACGGCAAGGTGCTGCTTGCTCTTTCCGGCGGAGTGGATTCCTCTGTTGCCGCAGGACTTCTTTCGAAAGCAATCGGAAAACAGCTTACCTGTGTATTTGTTGACCATGGACTCCTTCGTAAAGATGAAGGGGATGAAGTAGAAGCTGTTTTTGGTAAAAATGGCATTTTCGATTTGAACTTTATCAGAGTAAATGCTCAGGAGCGCTACTACAAAAAGCTTGCCGGTGTTACAGAACCGGAAAAGAAAAGAAAAATTATCGGCGAAGAGTTTATTCGTGTCTTCGAAGAAGAGGCAAAGAAAATCGGAGCGGTTGATTTCCTTGCTCAGGGAACCATTTATCCGGATGTTGTAGAATCCGGACTTGGCGGTGAATCCGCAGTTATCAAGTCTCACCATAATGTAGGCGGCCTCCCTGATTTCGTTGATTTCAAAGAAATTATCGAACCGCTTCGTGACCTTTTCAAGGACGAAGTAAGAAAAGCAGGTCTTGAACTTGGAATTCCGGAATATCTTGTATTCCGTCAGCCATTCCCGGGACCGGGACTTGGAATTCGTATCATCGGTGAGATCACTGCTGAGAAAGTACGAATTGTACAGGATGCAGACTTCATCTACAGACAGGAAGTAGACAATGCTGCAAAGAAATACAAAGAAGAGACAGGCGAGGAAGCTCCTTGGATGCCAAATCAGTATTTTGCAGCACTTACAAATATGCGTTCCGTAGGTGTAATGGGCGATGAACGTACCTATGATTACGCAGTTGCACTTCGAGCAGTTAAGACAATTGATTTCATGACTGCCGAATCAGCACAGATACCTTTCGAAACACTTCAGACCGTTATGAGTCGAATCATAAACGAAGTCAAGGGAGTAAATAGGGTATTCTACGACCTGACTAGTAAACCGCCGGGAACGATAGAGTTTGAATAATATAAAAAACGCGGGAAGCCTTATAAATCAAGGTTTCCCGTTTTTTACGTCTACAAAATGTCTACAATATTTTCAGTTTTACTTTTCAGACTTCTTTTTAAGCTCAGCTTCCCATTCAGCTTTGAGCTTTTCATTTCTATGAGCGATGCGCTCTTCTTCGGACATACCTGAACGATCAAGTAATGTGATCGGATAATCAGAGTATGCCTTTATAAAGCTTTCTTTTTCTTTCTCATAGTATTCCTGTGAACAATCATAATCCTGCAGCATGTTGTGAAGATTGTATGCTTTCTTTATAATCTGACAAATATCTTGAGAATAGACTTGTTCCTTATCGTATCTGTTTTCACAGTGATAGAAGGTGAGTTTGATCCAGTTTCTGGTTTTGTCATCATATCTATCATCACCTTCGATATCTACCCGATCCTGAATTTCTGTTTTGCAAGAGATCTGTTTCATATTAAATAAATCAAATAACATGCCGGCCAGATCACCCAGTGTGCTCATATGGCTGGCATTATCTTTTCCACACAGCCAATCAATAGATACATTACACTTGTCAGATAGAGAAATCAGAACATCTACGGAAGGCTTATTACGACCACTTTCGTAGGCTGATAATGTAGGCTGCGGAATTCCAAGCAGCTCAGAAAATTCTTTTTGCGTCATATTCATGACGGTATTTCTCAATGTCTTTAGGCGTTCGCCAAAAATATTATCCTTGTTATCACCCAGAACAGACATATCAAATCCTCCTATTCTTACATTGGATCTTAATTATAACATATAAAATGGAATATTTATATAGAAAAATATAAAATATTACAAATCCTGATATTAACAATAAATAATAATACGATATACTGTTAAATATAGTAAATGCTAATATTTATTATAAATAACGAAGGAGGGAGAAAAGCTTATGGCACAGGAACGTTTACCAATGTTCGTTGGAGTAGATACCGTAAGGTATGATCTGGGTGTTTCCAGGGCAAAGGCCTATGAAGTGATTAAAGAGCTGAATAAGGAGTTAAAAGCTCAGAATCCACGAGCATTAATTGTATCAGGTAAAGTTAATCGAATCTGGTACGAAGAAGCCTGTCTGATGGCAGGTACACACTAATGGAACAGAAAACTAGAAAAGAAAAAGCCCCTCGGCAAAGGGGCTGGCACACACCAGTGTTGGCATGCAATTTCACAAAATCATACTAACACTGAATCGTGCCTCTTTTCAACAGGAATTTGAAGAAAGGAATTATTCTTATGGCAGAAAGACGAATGTTCTCCAAGTCGGTTGTGGAGAGTGCAAGATTCTTAAAAATGCCGGTATCATCACAAAATTTATATTTCCACTTGGGAATGAATGCGGATGATGACGGTGTGGTAGAAGGTTATTCAGTCATAAATCTGGTAAAGGCTCATGAAGATGACTTAAGAGTTCTTTACAGCAAAGGGTTTGTGAGAATTCTAAATGAAGATCTTGTAACTTATATCGCTGACTGGAGAGAACAGAACAAAATCAGACCGGATAGGAAGAAGGACAGCATGTATAAAAATCTTCTTCTGCAGATGGAGCCAGATGTTGAACTTCTGGAGAAAAAAGAACGCTCAGATCTGGTGAAGAAATCTGGACGGTCCACGGACAGCGAAATGACCGCACAGTGTAGTGTAGTAGAGGTTAGTTTAGGTCAGGTTAGTACAGGAGAGTATAGTGTAGTTCCGGCTAAGGACACACACATCAAATATCAACTTGATAATGAAATACTTACAGCAGCTGAATACGATGCTTTGATTAAACAGTACCCTAAGGCAGTTGTGGATGGTGTAATCAGCAGGATTTTAAATAAGCCATATCATGGTTGCCTGAATAAGGCAAAGATATCTGCCTGGTGCGCTGAACAGCCGGTAGCAGTGACTCCGGTAAAAAATGAAACAAGGGAATCTAAGCATTATGACCAACTTAAGAAATTAGCCACAGAAAGGATTGGTGATTAGTATGAGTGATACAACTTATAGCTGTCCTGAATGTAAGGACAGAGGATTTATACTCAGTACGGATGAACATGGATATGAGTATGCAAGACCATGCAAATGTCGGGAATTAAAGATGGCCAAGGAAAGATTAGAGTGCAGTGGCTTGGCCAGGGAATTTAAAACAAAGACCTTTGAAAATTTCGATACCTGCGAGAATCTACAGCTGATGGATGCGAAAAATACAGCAATGAAATTCACAGAGGAATTAAAAAACAAGAATACGGAAAATCTTCCATCGCTTATGTTGTGTGGGCAGGTAGGAGCCGGAAAAACACATCTTGGTACAGCAAGCAGTGTGCGTCTTATAGACAGCGGAACTGCCGTTATCTATATGGGATATCGAGATGAAATGACAGCTCTAAAGTCCAAGATTTTGGATGAAGAGGCCTACAAAAAGGATATTGACAGATACAAGAAGGCACCGGTGCTTTTCATCGATGATTTCTTAAAAGGAAAGATCACAGAATCGGATGTCAACATTGTATATGAAATCGTGAATTACAGATATAACAACAATTTGCCGGTAATTCTCAGCACAGAGAAAAACTTGGATGACTTGATCAACTTTGATGAGGCGATTGCCAGCAGACTGATTGAAATGTGCAGGGGCTATATCATCGTTTTCAGCGGAAAGGAACTTAATTACCGCTTATACAGAGGGAAGGTGGCATAATGGCAGTTTACAAAGATAAATGGAATGGATATAAGGGCGACACATGGCGTGTCGCCTGCTACTACAAAAATTGGAAAGGTGAGCGCAAGAAGCACGATAAGCGAGGATTTGCTACCAAGAAAGAAGCGGTAGCTTATGAGCGTGAATTTCTGGCAAAGACCAGTAAAGATATCAATATGGGATTTAGCACTTTTATTGATATCTATATGGGCGATATCAGACCGCAGGTTAAAGCCAGCACCATGGCAACCAAAGAAAATATTATAAACACACACATCCGCCCATATTTTGAAAATCTGAGTCTTTCAGAGATAACGCCGACAGAAATCCTGCAATGGCAGAATGAACTGCTTGGCCTCAGAGATGACAACGGCAAGGGATATTCACAGACCTATCTTAGAACCATTCAGAATCAGCTCAGTGCTATTTTTAATCATGCTGTGAAATATTATGACCTGCCGAAGAATCCGTGCAAAGCAAATAAGAAAATGGGAAAAGCAAAGTCCAAAGAAATGCTTTTCTGGACCCAGGAAGAATATGAAAAATTTTCCGCAGCAATAATGGATAAGCCGGTATCTTATTATGCATTTCAGCTTCTTTACTGGACGGGGATCCGTTGCGGTGAGCTTCTGGCTCTGACGAGAGAAGACTTTGACCTAGAGAAGCGACTGCTCTATATCAACAAGAATTATCAGGTGATCAAAGGCGAGGAACTTATCACAACACCTAAAACAGAAAAGAGTATTAGGCAGATTGATCTTCCACAGTTCTTATGTGAGCAGATGCAGGATTATTTCGATTCACTTTATAAAATGTCTCCAAAGAGTAGGCTGTTTACAATCACAAAAAGTTATCTGCATCATGAGATGGATAGAGGATGTAAAGCTTCCGGTGTGAAGAGAATTCGCATTCATGATTTGAGACATTCATCCTGCGCATTGCTGATTCAGCTGGGGTATTCACCGATACAGATTGGTCAAAGACTTGGGCATGAGAGCGTAGTAATTACAGAACGCTATTCACACTTGTATCCGTCGGTACAGCGTGAGATGGCAGGAAGATTAGACCAGGCATTTAGAAGGGATGAGTAAGATTATGGATAAGATATATCGCAGAACAACGCAGCTAGGTAACACACCTAAAAAGAAGAAAAATGAAAAAAACAGAAAGAGAAATACAATAATGAACTTTCGGGTATCGCCTCAGGAAAAGGAGCTTATAGAAGCAAGGATTAAGCTCCTGGGCATGCCCAAGGCAGAGTTCTTTATAGAAAGCTGCCTGTATCAGAAAGTGCTTGTAAAGGGCAATATCAGAACCTTTACAGAAATTAAAAATCAGGTGAAAGAGATTGCGGATGTGGTTAATAAAAATCCTAATCTGGAAGATTTGGATCCGGTGCAGACAGAATCTCTAAGAACTATTTTGGAAATTTTAAAACAGGTATTTGAAGAGGAGTAGAGACTAGGGCTAGTAATAAGACATTTGAAGAAAGAATTGCAAATTTGCAGAAAAGGCAGGAGCAGCTTAAGGCTCAGGAAAAGGCTTTGAAGAAAAGACAGTCTGAGGATGCCAGAAAGAAACGTACCAAAAGATTGATTGAGATGGGAGGCATTGTTGAATCGGTTCTTGGCAGGGAGACAACGGATGATGACAAAATCAGATTGATGAATTTCCTGAATAAACAGGAAACAAACGGTGGATTTTTCTCGAAGGCTATGAACACTACAGCTGTTCCAGATGAGAAAGCGGAGCTGTCATGATGGATTTTGACAGTTCCCTTAACTTGTTAAGGGCGCACTTATATGTGGGCGTAGCCCATCATCATAAGCGCGCTCTCCGAGGGGCATTCCATGCAGGCCCCTTACATCGGGGAGATGGCAAGTTTCACTTGCAGGGAATCCTGCGGATGGCTGCCATTTCGCCATATTTACAAAGAAAGAGGTGATGCGAAATGTCAATTTATCATTGCTCAATTAAAATCATCTCTCGCGCTGGCGGACGGTCTGCAGTAGCATCTGCAGCTTACCGCTCCGGCGAGAAATTGTACAATGATGAAACTGGTCTCATTCATGATTTTACTAATAAAGGTGGTGTGATCATGAATGAGATAATCCTGCCGGAGAATGCACCTGATAGATATAAGGATCGAGAAATATTATGGAACGAAGTGCAGAAAATCGAGAAAAGATCTGATGCACAGTTTGCCAGAGAAGTAGAGGTGGCACTTCCAATAGAAATGACTAGGGAGCAGCAGATCGAGTGTGTGCGTGCCTATATCAAAGAAAACTTTGTTGATAAGGGTATGATTGCTGACTGGGCTTTGCATGACAAGAATGATGGCAATCCTCATGCACATATCATGCTGACGGTTCGTGGCTTGGATGAAAATGAAAAATGGAAGGTCAAACAAAAAACAGTGTTTGCCAATGCGAAAGATGAGCATGGCAGAGCTATCTATAATCCGGACCTGCCGGTATATGATTCGAAAAATCGTGATGCTACTTCTCAGTATCGAATTCCCCAACTTGATGAAAATGGAATACAGAAAACCAGAGTTCGCCAGGGCAAAGGAACGGAATATCTGTGGGAGAAAATTACCATTCCGGCTAATGATTGGAATGACAGAGCCAATGCAGAAATTTGGCGAGAGTCCTGGGCGAAATATTGCAACAAATATCTGGATAAGGATCATCAGATTGATCATCGGAGCTACGTGCGGCAAGGACTTGATATCCTGCCTACGGTTCATGAAGGAGTTACGGCCAGAAACATGGAAGCAGATGGTAAGATGGCAGATCGCTGTCAGATAAATCGGGATATTAAGGAGCGCAATTCCATTATGCGCCAGATACAGGAAGTGGCAAAAGAAATTACAGATTTGATTACAGAAAAAGCGAGGGCAATCTATGACAGATTTAAGGAGTTTGGAAGAAGTGCTGGCTATACTGCAGGCTCAGGAAGAGATGCTGAATATCTTGGAGAATCAGCAGGCAGAAATAGAACAGCAACAGAGAGAGAATACGACCTTGAAAGAACAGCTGGACGAATCGATGAACTTAAACGAGCAGCTGACCAGTCAGGTAAAGAAACAGAAAACACAGATAGAGACATTGCAGGCACAGATAGCAAAATTGCAGAGCTTGCAAGTTTAATATCACGGAAGGAGAGTGATCATAGTGAACGACTTAAGAAGCTCAGAGAACGAAGAAATGCTTCAAATGTTAGAAGAAATGCAGGATCAGATCGAGAGCCTGCAGACGGACAACTCAAAAGCACAGCAGATGATATCTCAGATCTCCTCAGAGAACTCAATTCTAAAGAGCGAGCTTCAGAAGAAAAGCGAGATGATAGTATCTCTGAACGGGCAGATCGAGAAGCTGTCAGGGAGCGATATCGTGCTGAAGCAGAACGAGCAGCTAAGGCAGCTGAACAGCAGGTTGCAGCTCAGCGAGAAGCAAACAAAAGAAAAAGCCGAAGCAGAGGTTATGAGCGTTAAAGAAAATGCTAGGTTGCAGATTACAGCAGCACAGCAGAAAGCGGATGCTTTTATAGAATCCTTGGAGAGCAGAGAAAGCAAGGTGGCTAATAGAGAAACAACCGTAAAATGCCGGGAACAAAGCCTGGATGCTGAGATAGATCAAGAGGCGAATAGTAGAATAAAAAAGAAGATTGAATTAATGGAGAAGAATTTGCTGAAAAAAGAGAGTAGCCTGGAAACTAAGTATCGAAAGATGACCGCAGGATATCAGACAATGGTATTTGGGGCATTGCTGTATGGGATTATGGTTACAGTAATTGCAGCTTGCTTATCAGAGACATTTACTACAGATTTCCAGGAATTTGCTTATGCAATAGGCAGTGGAATTACAAATATGATCAAAGCAGCAATTAGCGCCGGAGCGTATGTAGCAAGGCTGGGGGACATGATTCCTCAGCCTGTTGTAGCTGGGATTCTTCATTGGGTATTACAGGTTATTGTCACAGCAGTTCTAATAGGACTTGCAGGACTAGGAGCAGCTTTTGCAATGAAGAAATATTTTGACTTTTTTAGAAAGAAACAGGCTGATGAGTTTTCGATTGCAGTCGTCCTGGTTATTCTGGCGACAGGCGTGTTCTTGGCAGACACCATAAAAATGGCGTTTATGATCAATATTCAGGAGCTAATGCTCTTGATTTGGAGCCTGTATTCATTTAGTCGAGGAATTCTCCAGATGAAAAACAAAGAGACCAGAAATAGCCTTTTAAAGGGCATGACGATAACTTTTGGAAGCATAGGGGGTGTGACACTGTTGATTTATGTATTAGGACCGATAGGATTGTTGGGAGCAGTTGTGGGAGTAGCAATCGTAGCTGGCGGAAATTAAAAAATATGTTAGCAGAGAAAATTTATAGAAGTATTTATATCTGAAATGACGCAAAAAAGGATGCATATAGGTAACAATATAACGATGTTACCATGTTGCATCCTTTTTTTCGTCATTTCGCCAGATCTTCCACGATTGAAGCGATGTTTTGCAATTGTTTTTTATTAAGCTTCTTTAAATTTTCAGTAACAGCTCTGATTTTTTCTGGATCCTTAGCATTTGTATCGAAGAATTCCTGAGGGGTAATTCCGAGAAAATCACAGATAAAGAAAAATGCGGACATGGAAGGGAGTGCCTTGCCTGTCTCTATATTGTTTATATATCCGGGATTCTGTCCAATAGACAGACTCATATCACGGGCTGATGCACCCTTTTTAGTGCGAAGCTCGGTCAGACGAGTTGGAAACATCTCCTCATACATAGTAATCACCGTCCTTTTATCATATTCTATCCAACACGGACTGTGATTCTGTTTGAATAAATCCATAAAATGTGATAAAATAACGGAATGTAGGCGATATAAAATCGGGTATATTTTGTTCAGGACTAAATTTTATCAAAGAGGAGGTGACTTGCATGGGCTTTTGGGGCGTTGTAGGTGCAATTATTGTTGCGGTTCTAATTTTGTGCTTTGTGTAAGAAAATTGTACAATCTGTTTTGCAAAGAAGGGAGTTCCACGATTTGAAAGAATGGCATTCCTAGAGTGCTATTCTTCATATTGTGGGGGATGCTAAACAAATGATAAAAATTATTCAAAGTATTAAAGCAAGACCAATAAATATGATTCTAATTATGTTGGTTTTGACGTTGTACTTTTTTAATAATAATTTCCTTAAGGCAAATACTACTGGGAGAATGCATATTTTTTTAGTGTCTCATTTTAATGATTTGTTGTGCCCATATTTCTTTTTGGGTTATGCAAATATGTTATTGATTACATGTAATAAGGAGCTTACATCCTTGAAAAGCATACTGCTTGTAGGATTAACGGGAGGATTTACGTGGGAGTTTTTAGCGCCTATTTTAAAATCATCTTCGGTAACAGATCCAATTGATTTAGCTTGTTATGCATTGAGTACAGTCGGATATTGGAAAGTATTAAAAATATTTGGTGCAAGAAAGGACGATGTTGATGATTGAAATTAATCAGGTGGAAAAAAGATTTGGTAAACATTCAATATTGAGAAAAGTGTCGTTCTTTGTACAGCCGGGTGAGATATATGGATTGATTGGGAAAAATGGCGCAGGAAAAACCACTTTGATGAATATAATGGCTGGATTATCTTCAGCAGATAGTGGATATTGTAGGATTTGTGGTGAAGAAGTGTATCCCGGTAGGGAGAATTTAAAAGTCGGATATTTGCCAGATTTGCCAGCGTTTTATGAATATTTATCAACGGGAGAGTACTTAGATTTCTTATTGATGAATTCTGATAAAAATAGAAGAAATGAATTGCTGAGGTTAGTAGATTTGCCGAGCAATATTAGAATTTCCACCATGTCAAGAGGAATGCGACAGAGGTTGGGAATTGCAGCAGCGATTGTAAACAATCCTGATGTTATTTTACTGGATGAACCAACATCAGCGTTAGATCCAAGTGGACGTGCTGAAGTTATGGAAATACTCAATGAATTGAAGAAAGAAGGAAAAGCCATTGTGCTTTCAACACATATTTTGACTGATATGGAGCATATATGTGACAAGGTAGGCTTTTTGACGAATGGAGTTATTAAACGTAGTTGCAATATCTCGGAATTAAGTAATGGATGTGATTTTGTTAGAGTTGCTTTTAAAGAAAAAGTGAACCAAGAAATATTACGTCAGATGGGACTTGAGTATTCACTTATGGATGGCAATATATACAGATTTGAAATTGATCAGAAGGATGTTTTGAATTCACAGAAAAAGATTTTTAATACATTTTTAAGACTTAATTTGGAAATCACCTCGATTCGAAATGAATCCAATAGTTTGGACAAAATATTTCAGGAGGTGTGCTGTAAATGACAAGAGAACTGATATGTGTATTGAAAAAGGATCTTAAAGAGTATTTGAGGAGCAAAAAAAATATTTATTTTGTCATAACATTGTTGCTAATTGGAATAATGATTTTGGGGACAACTATTTTTTTTCCATCTTTGGTTTCAGCATTGGCAGAAAAAGCCCCAGATATGATAACTGATACAAAATCGCTGGATTCAATGATGGCGAATTTATTTCCGTCTGATTTAAAAGGTAGTTATGGGATATGGGCTTCGGATGTAGGCATTTTTTATGGAATTATCATTATTTTGATGACGCAGGGATTGATTATGGTAGAAGTCAAAAATGGGAAATGGGTTATGCCGGTTGCATCTGGTTATTCTAAAAAGAGTCTGCTGATTTCAAAATGTATTATTTACGGAATGGGAGCGGCATTTCCAGTTTTTGTTTTGTCAAATGCTTTTTATTTTGCAGCATTATCTGTGCTTGAGACTAATATTCAATATTTTAATGTATTCATTGCTTCTGTACTATTGAGTTTTACAATGGCAAGTATTGTGGTTATAACCATGTTAAGCTCGATTTTATGTAAACACAGTATGAGCGCTGGATTTTCAATGATATTGATAGTGATGGTTGCACCTGACATAATGACTTATTTTTCTTTTGGGAAATATCTGCCCACGTATTTACTTACTTATGTTTATACTATGTCGAATCATGTAAGTGAATTGGTTATTCCTATTTTGGAACTGATAATTCTGTTTTTTGTGTTGCTCAAAGTTGCACAGAAAAAAGTCATGACGATAGAAATATCAAGATAGGGGCGATTGTGTATTGAAAACTTTTGTTGGCTTGAATGGCAAGATTTCAGCGGATGAAAAAAATATTATTTTAACCAGAGATTCTGGAATAGCTGTTATATTCCAAAAAGAAGGACATTTGATAATTCCAATCTGTGACATATTGAAAATTGTATATTCAGAAGGTGGATTTACAAATGGCTATATATCTTTTCTGAGAAATGGAGATAGAAAACCACATAGCATATTTTCAGCGGTAAAGAATGAGACAACTATTATATTTAGATGTACGAAAAATAGAATGGCTCAGGAAATGGTTGAATATGTAAATTCATTAATTTTGAGGTGAGATGTCGTGAAACTAAAAGATCC
>CAVFRH010000124.1:0-21483 GCA_963624695.1 bacterium | reverse complement strand
GACTGCATACTATGCATTGCGAATTGTACTGGCTGCTGTTTTCTTTGTTCTGGCTATCACAGCCCTCATCGGAAACAGCTATACACCATTTTTATACAATCAGTTTTAAGGAGATACTGTCATGAATACAAGAGATGAACTCCGCATGAAAAAAAGAAGAAACAGACTTCGGAAAAAATGGAATCTTCGGCTTATAAATGTTTTTAAAGTAATCGCAGTTGTATTTTTTGTACTGGGGCTTTTACTTCCCCTTCGTCCGAAAACATCCGATCTGGAAAAACGTGAGCTGGCTTCTTTTCCATCTCTTTCCCTTACAGGAATTTGGGACGGCTCCTTCTTTTCCGATGTAAATACCTGGTATTCTGATTCCTATCCTTTCCGTGAAACCTTTTTAGGATTTGGTTCTTTTATGGAAAGTGTCTATGGAATCCATACCCAGGAAATCCACGGAAGTGCCCAGACAGCCGATGAAATACCGGAAAGTGCTGTGACACCTGCACCGGTTCGTACCGTTACACCATCACCTACCGCAGAGGTTACACAAGTTCCGGAGGAAACACCTGCAGCTGAAACAAGCGAAGCATCTGCTGCAGATACAAGTACAGAAACGGCCCAGTCTTCTGAAGTACAGGAAACAACGACAGATGGCACACTTCACGATGCACCTGAGGTTGCCGGAACCGTTTACATTGTAGATAACCGTGGCTTTGAGATTTATTACTTTAACCGCGGCGGTGCCGAAGCTTATGCTTCCATGTTAAATACTGTAAGAGCTTCCCTTGGAAGCAACGTAACGGTTTACGACATTCTGGCTCCTACAAACTTCAGTGTCTGCCTGGATGAATCCATACAGGAAAGCATCGGCGGCTCCAGTGCTTCCAGTGCCTTTTCCTACATTGACAGTATGCTGGATCCTTCCATTGTACAGGTTCCGGTTCTGGACACACTGATCAGTCACAACGCAGAATACATTTATTACAACACAGACCATCACTGGACAGCACTTGGTGCCTACTATGCTTACCAGCAGTTTTGCTCTGTGAAGGGGATTACACCTCACACTCTGTCTGATTTTACAGAAGTTTCCTACAGCGGTTTCCTTGGAACCTTCTATTCCTATTCCAACCAGTCAGAGGCTCTGGCCAACAACCCGGATACCGTATATGCCTATGTTCCAATGGGAACAAATGAAGAAACCGTTACCGATCCGGACGGAAGCACTTATACACTCAGTATCATCAATGATATGACAGAAAGCAGCTCTGGAGCAAAATACAGCGCCTTCATTGGCGGAGACAACGCTCTGACCAGCATTCACAATCCAAACATTACAGATGGCTCTGCCTGCGTATTGATCAAGGAATCTTACGGAAATGCATTTGCACCATTCCTGGTAGATCATTACGAAAATGTTTATATCGTGGATTACAGATACTATACCGGAAATCTTTCCAGCTTTATTGCGGAAAATAATGTTTCGGATGTCATCTTCCTGAACAATTCGGATGCACTTTCTGAAGTGAATTCAGATGATATGCTGAATATGTTTTATTAATTACTTTACGGGCAGAACTGTTTTTCAGCTCTGCCTGAAATTTTATTCTTTCATAAAGGAGCTTACATGGTTCTGGATTTTTCAATCTATCTTCAAATGTTTGCAGTTACTCTTTTTCCGGTAACTGCTTCCGGATTTTTTTATTTTCTTCAGCAAAAAACTGCCGTTAAAAAAATACCCTATCCGTTCAGTCAGCTGATACTGGGACTTATTTTCGGTTTTTTCTCTATCCTGGGAACAAATCTTGGTGTGGATATCGACATTCCATCCACCGGAATTGTTACTCTGAATGTAAGAGACACTGCTCCTCTTTGTGCCGGTCTGATCTTTGGCGGACCTGCCGGAATCATCGCCGGCTGTATTGGCGCCCTGCACCGCTATTTTGGTGTTGCCTGGGGACTTAGTTCCTACACGCAGCTGGCATGCACACTGGCCACTCTCTTCGCCGGAATCATTGCCGCCCTGACCCACAAGATCATTTTGGAAAAGGACACTCCTGTCTGGGGCCTTGGACTTGCCATCGGCAGTGCCACTGAGGTATTTCACATTCTTTTGATCCTGGTTACCCATATGACGGATATCGAATATGCTTTTTCCATTGTACAATGCATATCCCTTCCCATGATCAGCATGAACGGCCTTGGCGTTATGCTGGCCTGCCTTGCTGTCTCTATGGTTAATTTCATTCAGCGCGGGAAAATGCACAAGCGAATGCGCAACACCATCGGCATGACCATGCAGCGCTACCTGCTTTTCTTTATTTCTGCTGCCTGTATTGCATCGTTTGCTTTTTCCTGGACTGTTCTGCAGTTCCTTTCCAAAAGCACAGCAGAGCAAAATATCCTGACAAATCTTGTAGATGTAAATGACGATATTAAAGAGGCCGCTGAAACAGAAGTTTCCTCTTTTGTGCAAACGATTGCCGCTATTGTAGACTACCGTATTACTGGAAATTGTCTGACAGATGCCTCTCTGATCCAGCTTAATTCAAGCTACGGTTTGACAGAACTCAACATCATCGATACAAACGGCATTATTACCATGAGTACCAATTCCGACAATGTCGGATATGACATGAACAGCGGAGATCAGTCCAAAGCTTTTCTGTCGCTTATTGGCTCCTCTACCTACTCGACCCTGATTCAGGATTTTCAGCCTACCAGCCGTGACAACAGCTTAAGCCGCAAATATGCAGCCTGTGTCATCAGCGACGGAAGCCTTGTACAGATTGGATATGATACGGACCGGTATCATGATCTTTTGCAAAATCAGATTCTTTCGATTTCCAGAAACCGTCATATTCAAAAAAGCGGCTACATCATTGTTGCAGACAGTGATTACAGCATTCTTACCGATTCAACAGAATTTGTACCCAGTGATTCCGGTTTCAATGTAGAAGATTTCATGGATGTTTCTGAGGGTGTCATTTCTGTGAAAACTGTTTCCGGCCAGGATTGCTACTGCGAATATATCACCAGTGAGGGTTTTTACATTCTTGGTATTTTGCCTCTGGAGGAGGCAAACCTGTATCGGGATATTTCCGGTTATCTGAACCTCTTCATTATGTCCATGATTTTTGTTCTGCTCTTCCTTATGGTCTTTCTGGCGATTCGAAAGCATATTGTAAAAAATGTGGCAAAGCTCAGAGCTTCCTTAAAAGAAATTTCCAATGGAAATCTGGATACCGTTGTCAATGTTATGGGCAATGGCGAATTTGCTTCTATTTCGAACAGTATCAATTCTACCGTCGCAACCTTAAAAGGCTATATTGCTGAGGCAGCCTCCCGGATCGATAAGGATCTTGCACTGGCAAAGTCCATACAGCACTCTGCCTTGCCCAGCGTATTTCCGCCTTATCCGAACCGGACGGAATTTGATATCTATGCTTCCATGTTTACCGCTAAGGAAGTAGGCGGCGATTTCTACGATTTCTATTTTGTAGATACCAACAAGCTTGGCTTTCTGATTGCAGATGTTTCCGGCAAGGGAATCCCTGCAGCCATGTTTATGATGACATCGAAAACACTGATCAGCGGCTATGCAGAAAGCGGCGTAGATGTACATGAAGTATTTCGGGAAGCCAACAACAAGCTCTGTGAAAACAATGAAGCCGATATGTTTGTAACAGCCTGGATGGGTTACCTGGATCTTGAGACGGGAATTTTGGAGTTCGCAAATGCGGGCCATAATCCTCCTCTGATTCACAAAAAGAACGGAAGCTGGTATTATTTAAAAGAAAAGGCCGGATTCGTTCTTGCCGGAATTCAGGATGTTCCATATAAAAAACAAACGCTGACCCTTGAAAAGGGGGATACTATTTTTCTCTATACTGACGGCGTAACCGAGGCTACAAATTCTTCCAATGAACTTTATGGCGAAGAGAGACTTTTAAATCTTTTAAACTCCTCCAAGCCTGTAGATTCCCAGTCCCTATGTGAGCTGGTAAAGAAGGATCTGGATGAATTTGTTGGAGAAGCCGACCAGTTTGATGATATTACAATGGTAGCATTAAAATACAAAGGAGATGAAAATTCTGTGAACGAACTGAACATTGAAGCAACCTTGGAAAACATTGAACCTGTAACTGAATTTGTAGATGAACAGCTGGAAGCCTTCGATTGCCCTATGAAGGCCATGGTTCAGATCAACGTCGCTATAGATGAACTTTTCAGCAACATTGCACGTTATGCATATAACCCGGAAACCGGACCTGCTACTGTAAGAGTAGAGGTCAGTGAAGATCCAATGGCTGTTGTAGTTACCTTTATTGATGAGGGTGTCCCCTATGACCCGCTGTCTACAGCCGAACCGGACATTACTCTTTCTGCTGAAGAAAGAGCAGTAGGAGGTCTTGGAATCTTCCTTGTAAAGAAAACCATGGATGATATCTCTTATGAATATAAAGACGGAAAGAACATTTTAAAGATCAAGAAAAATCTGTAAGAAAAAACCAAGGGACTGATGCACAATTTGTGTCTCAGTCCCTTTTTTATACCAAAGTATGCAAGAAAAGCTGCCGGTGGCAGGTTTTCTGTATAACGGAAAAACTGCCGATAGCAAGCTCCCCCTATTTACTGTATTAAATTAATTTTTTACTGCTGCTGAAAAACGGACGGTGTCCGAAGAAGATTATATGGAGTTGTCTGATAAACATAATAGTTCAGCCAGTTGGAATAAAAGTTTATAGAATGAGATCTCCATCTCAGCAGTGGTTTTTTCGCCGGATCGTCATCCTCATAGTAATTACACGGAATGTCGATCTCCAATCCCTTTTCCTTGTCTCTTTTGTATTCCCCATCAAGTGTGTAGCGGTCGTACTCCAGGTGTCCTTGTACAAACACCTTGCGCCCTCCGTCTGAAATTCCCATCAGGAAGCCTGCTTCCTCTGATTTTGCCAGAACAATAATGTCTTCGCACTTTTCTACTTCTTCCAAAGAAACCTCTGTGTGTCTGGAATGTGGTGCATAAAATATATCGTCAAATCCCCTGATCAATGGTGTTCTTTTGTGAACCGCCTCATGCTGATAGATTCCAAATACCTTTTTCGGTAAAATTTTCTTTTCGATTCCGTAATAGTAGTACATGGCTGCCTGTGCTGCCCAGCACTGGAACATTACGGATGTAACATGTTTGTCAGACCATTTAAGTATCTTCACAAATTCATCCCAGAAATCCACCTCTTCGAATTTGAAAAACTCAATAGGAGCTCCTGTAACGATCATACCGTCAAAATTTCTTTCTTTTATATCATCATAATATACATAAAAACGGTTCAGATGACTCAAAGATGTGTTTTTTGACTCATGACTTGAAACCATCATAAAGGTAACGTCAATCTGCAGCGGAGAATTTGACAGACAGCGCAAAATCTGCAATTCTGTTTCTTCCTTTGTAGGCATCAAATTCAAAAGCAGTATTTCAATTGGTCTGATATCCTGATGAAGTGCCTTTTCTTCATCCATTACAAATATATTTTCCTGCTCCAAAATTTCCTTAGCAGGAAGATTGTTCTGAATTTTGATTGGCATAATTTCCTCCGATTACTATTTTCATATCTACATTATAGTCGTGTCACCTGCTTTTTCAACTGAAGCGATTGAATTTTCAGGTGCTTTTTGCCCAAATCACTGCGATTGTACAAGTATGTCACTGCCGCAGCTGTGCAACCATGTTTATTTTTCTCCGATCATGCGAAGCAACTCTGCCTCGTCTATGATTTTAATGCCAAGGTTCTGTGCTTTTGTCAGCTTTGAGCCTGCGCTCTCACCTGCCAGAAGAAGAGATGTTTTTTTGCTGACACTGCCCGTACACTTTCCGCCGTTTTTCTCGATCAGCTCCTGCGCTTCCTTTCTTCCAAGGGTTGGCAGAGTTCCTGTAACAACGATGGTCAGCCCCTCCAGCTTATTTGAGCTGTCTTCTTCCTGCTCGGCTGTCATATTTACACCGGCTTTTTTCAGCTTTTCTATGACTTCTTTATTTTTTGCGTCCCTGAAAAACTCTACAATGCATTTTGCTGTTGTCTCGCCTATATCATTGATGGCCGTAAGCTCTTCTTCCCCTGCTGCCATCAGCTTTTCCAGACTTGCAAAATGCTTTACCAGTTCTTTTGCCGCACCCTTTCCAATATTTCGAATTGCCAGCGCTGTGATCAGTCTGACAAGATCATTGGACTTAGATTTTTCGATTGCATCCAGAATCTTGTCTGTATTTTTCTCCAGACCGATCAGTTTTTTTTCGATCAGCTCCTGTCTGTGCTCTGCCAGCGTGTAGATATCCGCATAGTCTTTCAGATAACCCTCTTTTACCAGCTTATCTACTATTGCTCCTCCCAGTCCAATGATATTCATGCAATTCAACGACGTAAAATATGAAATGGTTCTTGTCAGCTGAGCCTGGCAATAGGGATTTTCACAGTATATATCCGGAGTACCCTCTTCTCTTTTTAACTCTGAACCACAGATGGGGCAAAACTTCGGTGCTTCAAATACCTGCTCCGGCTCTGAAACACAGCCATTCAGCTTAGGAATAATCTCTCCGCTTTTAAACAGCTTGTAGGCCCCTCCTATGCCAATCTTCATCTCTTTAATGTAATCCTGGTTATGGAGGGTCGCTCTCGTTACACTAGTGCCGCACAGTCTGGCTGCCTGACCAGTCTGCCTGTCATGAAATACACCGGTATAGGTCAGTTTTCCTGTCCGACCAACATCTACGACAATTTCATCCATTACAACAACTCTCTCCTCCGGAGGATATTTATAGGCAATGTGGCCACTGGAATATTTGCTGCCTGCCGGAAATTCCTCTCTGTGCCGGGTTTCATTGATTTTTACAACCGCACCATCTATGTCGTATTCCAAGTCTCCTCGCATTGCTGCAATTTCATCAATAACAGAAAGCACCTCCTGGGCACTTCTGCAAGATTTATGGAATACAACAGGAAGTCCTTTTTCTGCCAATAAATCCAGTCCCTTGCAATGATCTTCCTTTACCTCATCCGGTCCCAGCTGAACATTAAAGAAAAAGACCTTCAGACCTCTTTCCTTTGTGATGGAAGGATCTAAAAGCTTAAAGGTACCTGCCGCTAAATTTCTCGGGTTTGCAGCAAGCTTTTTTCCCTCTTTTTTCTGCAAGGCATTGTAGCGTTCGAAATCTTCATGGCTCATGTAGACCTCGCCCCTCAGCTGAAGTTCCTCGTAGGGCAGATTTATTTCTTCCTGAATGTCTGATATCACTCTGGCATTTACGGTGACATCTTCCCCTTCCATTCCGTCTCCACGGGTCTCGCAAAGTGTCAAATGGAGTTTTTCATCCTGCCCCTTTTTATAACGAAAGGTTGCAGAAAGTCCATCTATTTTCGTTTCTACTGAAAAAGTAGTCTCCGGATGACGTGCAAGTACCTTTCCTACCCATGCGGAAACCTCTTCCTTGGTAAAAACATCTTCAATAGAAAGCATCGGTACATCATGAACGATCTTTATACCAGCCTCTCTTTTTATTTCCACCTTTTGAGACGGGGAATCCGCTGTAACCCACTCCGGATGCTCTTTTTCCGCTTTTTTCACAGAAAGCATCATCTGATCATATTCATAGTCGCTGATTTCGGGAGCATCCTGATTGTAATAAAGCTCCATATGACGGCGCATTTCCTTTACCAGCTTTTCATACTCTTTTTTGTTCATATAATCCCTGGAAAATCGATTCCCTCTCCTATCGTAAATTGGATTTTCTGCTGTTTTCCTTCAGCTTTTTCAGCCAGGAAAATTCCTCTTCATTCAGCTCTCTGTATTTTCCGGCTGCAAGATTCCCGGATCTTATTTCTCCGATCCTGATTCTCTCCAGTCTGGTAACCCGAAGTCCTACCTGCTTGCACATCCGTCTGATTTGACGGTTGATTCCCTGAGTCAGTACAATGTGAAATTCCTCTTCTCCACTTTTCCAGACTTTGCAAGGCTTTGTACGCCTCTTAATATCCTCCAGGTAAAGTCCTGCGGCCATTTTCTGGAGCTTCTCTTTTGTAAGGGAATGGGCTACCGTTACCACATATTCCTTTTCATGTCCATTGCTTCCGGTCATAAGGGCATCGATCAGATCTCCATCGTCTGTCAGCAAAAGCAGCCCCTCTGACTCTTTGTCCAGCCTTCCTGCATAGGTAATGCGTCTCGGGTAATTTAAAAAATCAATCAAATTGTTTTTTTCTTTTTTTTCTGCAGTGCATACTATGCCTACCGGCTTGTAAAAGGCAAGATAAACATGTTTCTCCGGTCTGCAGACTTTCTCTCCCCTTACGGTCACCAGATCATTTTCTTCTACCTGCATACCAAAGAGGGCTTTGGTTTCGTTTACCATAACCAGGCCCTCTTCAATCAAAACGTCTGCTTCTCTGCGGGAGCAGACTCCACATTCACTTAAATATTTATTAATCCTCATTTCCCTCTCCGTATCTTAAAGGGAATTTACATAGGCCGCCAGAGCCGGATCTGCTGCAAGTGCTGCCTCATACCGCTCCTGGGTCTGCTGCTGCAATGCCTGAACCTCGCTATCTGAAAGAAGAGAATTCATATAATCCGCCTTCTGACTTTGTGTATCATCTGATCCGATATAGAGATTTCCATCTGCTCCGGTGCATACATAAATCATGGTCAATGCCGGAAGCGCTGTATCGTAGCCAGCATATCCATACTCATAGCTTACAAAAGCAACGTAAGAACCAGCCACATCTCCCTGCAGACTGTAAACCTGAACATTGCTGTAAGAATCTGCATAAGCATGGGATGTAATTGCATCTTTGTCTTCCTGTGAAAGTCCTCCCTCTACAAGGGCTGCTGCCGACTGGGCATCTCCGCTGCTTAATGCATTATAATAACCGCTTACAACTGCAGATACATTGCCATCTGCCTCTGTCAGGGTATTTTCCTGTGCTGCAGCTTCTTCGGTCTGACTTTGTGTATCTGACTGTTCCTCTGCAGTGCTTTCTTCTGTCTGCTGAGAAGTCTGCTCGTCTGTCTGTGAAGTACTCTGTGTTTCATCACTTGCCTGCGGACTTACGGTCAGAGTCGGTGTCGGTGACTGTACTGCTTCCTGGGTTGGTGTCGGTGTTGCCGGTGTACCAATATCTGTTTCTGTCACCTGACTTGAAATGCTGCTTTCTGCACTCTGGCTTTTCTGATTGCTTCCTGTTCCCACAATTGCCTTCATAATGAAGAAAATTGCAAGGATCCCAACCGCAATCACCCCAATTAAAAGAATGTACCTCAGGTTATCGGATATCCACTCTCTTACGGGATTTTCTACCTTTTTCGGTTTTTTTTCAAATTCACTCATACTTTCCCCTAACTGTAAAGAGCCGGAATGAATCCGGCTTTTTTACATGAAATACTATTCTTTTTTCAGCGCGTCTGGAGGGAATCGAACCCCCGACACACGGTACCGGAAACCGTTGCTCTATCCCCTGAGCTACAAACGCTTACCGGAACCACTAAACCCCAGTGTGATTCCGATAAGAAATCATAGCAGAATCATCAGGAATTGTCAATCATCAGCTTTTTCTCTTCACGACTGTAAAGATAGACCGAGTCCGTAAGAATATCCTGCTCCTGCAGCTCTGTCCGGTTTATTGTTCTTACCATTTCCCGCAAACTGGAGACCTTTAAATCTGCTTCTTTTTTCAGGATCAGACATTCATGTATACTGGAGGGCAGCAAATAAAAGTCTGAATTTATCTTTTCCCCTACTCTCTTTAAAAAATCAGGATAGAAAATGCAGACTGCTCCCAGATTTTTTACTGCATTGCTGAGAAGAAATAATTTTTTATCACTATTTAAAGGCTGTGTTTCTTCATTGATCAAAATTTCGTCCAAGGGCTGGAAAATGGCCGGCTGGTCACGCATGGTATTCGCCCATGCCAGCTTCTTTAACGCCCGCTTCGTCATTCCCCAGCTTTCTAGATTTGAATTTGTCACTGCAACAGACAAATACTCCTCCCGACTGATATCCAGCCGCAGGTAGTAATATACAATCATATCCAGATGATGTTCCGTAGGCATTGCTTCGATTCGTTTGCCCATTCTTTTCCGCCCCGCTACTCTGCAGTAAATCCTTTCCATGTTTTTTTCCAAAAGTACATTGCCTTTTGTCTTTTTTTCCATAGTTTCCCCCTTTATAAATGAATCATATAAATTTCAAAAGGTATTTTGACCTTTTTGACACATCACAAAAAATTCGCAGCAAAACAGACGTCCTGTGCAAAAAAGAATTTGAATTTAAAATTTTGAAACTTTCTCTGAATTGAGATTGAAAATGAAAATGAATTTTAGAAATAATATGTTGAAAAACGGCAGATACAAATTGTATCTGCCGGAAGATTTGTATGGATCAAACGCGGCTAAGATATTCACCTGTTCTTGTATCGATTTTGATTACATCTCCGATGTTTACAAAAAGCGGAACCTGTACGTTTGCACCTGTCTCTACAGTAGCTGGCTTTGTTGCACCCTGTGCTGTGTTTCCTGCGAATCCAGGCTCTGTCTCTGTTACCTCAAGCTCTACGAAAAGAGGTGGCTCAACTGCAAATACGCTTCCCTTGTAGGAGCAGATCTTAACGTCCATCTCTTCTTTTACAAACTTCATTGCATCGCCTACAGTTTCCTCTTCAACAGAAACCATATCGAAGGTTTCTTTGTTCATGAAGTTGTAGAATGTACCATCGTTGTAAGAATACTGCATATCAACTCTCTCGATATGTGCAGCCGGGAACTTATCCGTCGGACGGAAGGTTGTCTCTACAACACCACCATTAATGACATTTTTTAATTTTGCTCTAACGAATGCGGCTCCCTTTCCCGGTTTAACATGCTGAAATTCAATAATCTGAACTACTTTTCCATCTATTTCCAGTGTAAGACCGTTTTTAAAATCTCCTGCTGAAATCATGTGATATCCTCCTTCAATCTACTGCACTATCGATTCATAATGCCTATAACTATTCTATAATATAATACTTAAAAAAAAATGGCAAGAACTTTTCTGAGCGATATCAACGCATGGCATCTGCTGCCGCTGTTGCCAGCTTATCGCATCGCTCATTTATTTCGTGGCCGTCGTGACCCTTCACCCAGATAAACTCTACTTCATGTGGTTTCTTCGCTTCCAAAAGCCGTTTCCAGAGATCTACATTTTTCACTTCTTCGTTTTTTCCACGCTTCCAGCCCTTCCTTAGCCAGCTGTCGATCCAATGCTGGTTAAAGGCATCTACCAGATATTTGGAATCGGAATAAAGCCTTACTTTGCAGGGTCGGATCAAAGCTTCCAGTCCAGCGATGGCTGCCATCAGCTCCATCCGGTTGTTTGATGTTTTTGCGAAGCCTTTGGAAAGTTCTCTTTCATGAAGCTGACCCTTTGGATCTATGTAACGAAGAACACAGCCATATCCTCCAGGTCCCTCGGGATTTCCTCTTGCCGCACCGTCTGTATAAATTTCTACTGTCATTTTATCTGCGCAGCTTTCCTCAAAATTGAATGTATATATTCTTCATGGCGATCGCACAACTGATGCCATCCTGATGGATTGCATCGTCCAAAAGCTTTCCTTCGCTTCCCTTAAGAGCAGCACATTCACTAAGTTCAAGCTCCTCACCATTTGGACCCTTTATTGCTGCAAGCTGCTCCTTAGAATAAGCAGTTACAACTACATCCCTTTCAAAGCAATAATTCCGAACTGCCTCGCTGTATACCATGGAATCCAAAATTGCCAGTTTTACGATTGCCTCCGGATAAAGACTGAAACACTTCAATGTATCTTCAATAAATCTTGAAAATTTTGCATAGGAAATATCCGGATCGCATTCTACACCAATTACAAGGCACTTTGGAATCAGCCAAAGGGTATGGTCAAAGTAGGCACTGTGATAAGAAGGACTTACATATACTCCAAGTCTTCCCTCCGATGCCCAGTTAAAGCCTCCCGGCAAAGAGCCAAGCACAGGATAGTTGGTATAAAAGCCTACCTCGTCTCCTGCTCCGATTGCTGTGCTGACTTCCTTTGCATAATCTGTGTTTGACAAGACCATGTCGTAGGTTTCTGCATATTTTTGAATATCGAACTGGCTCGGGTCCTCCGGAAATACCGGATTTACAAATTCGATTCCCAGCATGGAATCAAACAGCCTGGCCAGTTCATAGGCTTCCCCTCTCCGACCGGATAAAAGGGGGATGCATTGCTTTCCTCTTGGATCAATGGCCAAAACTGCCGGATCACTCATCTGATCTGTCAGCAGCTTTCCAATGTAGCGGACTGCCCTTACAGCATAACAGATGTAGATCAATACATCTGCACTTTTAAATTGTTCCTGCGTCCAGTCCCTGACTCTTCCGGGTACTCTTTTTAACATAGCAGGTGCCGGATTGTCATCATCTGCAATATACCAGCTGCACCTTATATTTTTTTCCTTTCCCCAGTCATTGATAGCATTATTCAGTTTTCTTACCAGATCTGCTTCGTACTTGTTGTAGCAAACCCCAGCCACCGTATAATCCGTCATCCTTTGCCTCCACTATTTATCATCTCTGATAATCTTTCTATCCACTATCATCTCCCTGATATTGTCTTCGTCCTTCAGGAATGCGTCCTGTGAAATGCGAACCCGATAGCCCTCTGCCGGCTCCAGTCCCCAGGCTGTGTAGCCCTGCGACGGAAAACCAAATGCATCTAAAATACTCATGATTGTTCCGTTGTGGACAACCATTGCAATATTGTCCATATGCTTGCTGCAGGCATCGGAAATCACTTTAAAAAAGCCTTCTATACTGCGCTTTTGAAATTCTGCCCTGCTTTCTCCATCCGGGAAAGCAATGATTTCACTGCTGACAACCCAGTTTTTAAATTCCGGATTTTGCTTCAACTCCTGATAGGTTTTTCCTTCTAAGCGGCCGAAATTACATTGGGAAAGCTCTGGTATTACAATGGCTTCCTTATTCGGAAACAAGAGCTGTGCCGTTTCCAGACACCTTTTTCTGGGGCTGGAATACACGCCCTGCACATTTGGAAAGTTCATATTTTTTAAATATTCCTTTTCTGTTTCCAGAAGTGTTTCCTCTGTCACTCCTATGTATTTTCCAAGGCTGTTTCCCTCTGTTTTTCCATGTCGGATCATTAGGATTTTTAACATATCTGAACCTCTATGCTGCAGGTCGATTTACAATCCCAGCTTTTCTCTGACTGCCGCCTGCATTTCTTCAATATTTACCACTGTTTTATGTCTTATCTGTGCTTCCTGCAGCTCTTTGATTGCAGCCGGGATCTCAACCTTTGATACCTTGTTCAGATCTTCAAACTGTTCATCGTCGCTGTGAGAGTCATAAGCCTTTTCGTCAATTGCCTTCAGTACACTTCTTGCAAACTTATACGGGCTCGCGGTAGAAGCGATTACCGTTGGGGTTGCATCTGCACTTTCTGTGCGGTATTTTTCATAAACAGATGCTGCCACTGCTGTGTGAGGATCCAGAACATATGCATCCTCTTCGTAGATCTTTTTAATGATGGCTGCACAATCCTCTTCTGTACTGTAGCCTGCCGCAAAATCCGCTATGGATTTTTTCTGTTCCTCTGAAATGCTGTAAACTCCTTTTTCGGAAAGCTCCTTCATCCAGGAAGCTGTAATCTCAGCACTTTCTCCTGAAATTCTGTAAAGAAGACGCTCCAAATTGCTGGATACTAGGATGTCCATAGATGGAGAGGAGGTAAGATAAAACTCTCTGTTTTTGTCGTAGCTTCCGCTGCTGAAGAAATCGTATAAAACCTTGTTGCTGTTGGAAGCACAGATCAGTTTATTTACCGGAAGTCCCATCTGTTTTGCATAGTATGCTGCCAGGATGTTTCCGAAGTTGCCGGTAGGAACTACGAAATTCACCTTGTCTCCTGCCTTGATTTCTTTTTTCTTTACAAGGCTTGCGTAAGCATATACATAGTAAACCACCTGTGGAACCAAACGTCCGATATTAATGGAGTTTGCTGAGCTGAACTGGAAGCCTGCCTTTTTCAGATCCTCCTTCAGCTTTTCGTCTCCGAACATTTTCTTTACACCTGTCTGAGCATCATCAAAATTTCCACGGATGGCGATTACGCAGGTGTTTTCTCCCTTCTGGGTTACCATCTGTCTTTCCTGTACCGGGCTCACTCCGTCCTTCGGATAAAATACAATGATCCTGGTTCCGGGTACATCTGCAAAGCCAGCCATAGCAGCCTTTCCGGTATCTCCTGAGGTTGCTGTCAGAATTACAATCTCTTCTTTCAGATTGTTTTTCTTTGCTGCTGTTGTCATAAGATATGGAAGGATGGAAAGTGCCATGTCCTTGAATGCAATTGTTTTTCCATGGAAAAGTTCCAGGAAATATTCATTTTTTGTTTTCTGTAAGGGAGCAATTTCCTTCGTGTCGAACTTTTCATCGTAAGCACTGTTGATACAGTAACGAAGCTCTTCTTCTGTGTAGTCTGTCAAGAACTTGCTCATAACCTTGTAAGCAAGTTCCTGATAAGAGCATTCTGCCAGCTCCTCAAAGGATTCCTCAAGTGCAGGGATTTGATCCGGTACGAAAAGTCCGCCGTCACTGGCAAGTCCCTTTAAAATTGCCTCTGATGCGGTTACATTTTTCTCCGCACCTCTGGTGCTTTTATATAATATTTCCATGTCATTTCTCCTATGGTTTTTATTTTTTCTTCATTCCAAGTCAGTATAGCATAGCTTCAAAATGCGAACAACCGAATATTTTTCCTTAAAACCGTCTTTTTTCCATGTATCTTAACCTATTAAATGCCTTTTTACTTTTGCACAATTTTGCCTTGACTTTTTTCCCCTTAAATGATAACCTTTTCATCAAATCGAATAAAACCCAAAAGGCTATGACAAGGAATAGTAATCCCCTTTTTGAGCGTAGAGAGCTGCCGGTTGGTGTAAGGCAGCGGATAAATTCGGATGAACTCGCCTTCGAGCTGCTGCCTGAACTTTCAGTAGGTGCAGACGGTTTCTCCCCGTTACAGGAGAAGGATATTTATCGGCATTGCCGAAGTGTCCGTGAGCGCACGGTGTTTTCCGTGAATTAGAGTGGTACCGCGTAGAGTTGAGCTTCAACCCTTCGTCTCTAAATAAGGGATGAAGGGTTTTTTTATTGTTTTTATACTTCTTTATTTTTCAAAGGAAAAGGAGAACTTCACATGAATTATCAAAAATATTGCAAACAGTACTATCCTGCTCCGGCCGGAAACATGGATTGGGTAAACAAAGAGACCATCGAAAAAGCTCCCATCTGGTGCAGCGTAGATCTTCGTGACGGAAATCAGGCTCTTATCATCCCTATGAGTCTGGAACAGAAGCTGGAGTATTTTAAGCTTCTTGTCAAGGTTGGCTTTAAAGAAATCGAAGTGGGCTTCCCGGCTGCATCTGAAACCGAATACGAATTTTTAAGAACCCTGATTGAACAGAATCTGATTCCAGATGATGTTACCGTACAGGTTCTGACTCAGGCCAGAGAGCACATTATCCGAAAGACCTTCGATGCCTTAAAGGGCTGCAAAAATGCCATTGTGCATGTTTACAATTCTACCTCTTATGCGCAGCGTCTTCAGGTCTTCCGTAAATCCAAAGAAGAGATCAAGGAAATCGCTGTTAAGGGTGCAAAGCTTTTACAGGATCTTACCAATGAATGCGGTGAAAACTACCGTTTCCAGTACAGCCCGGAAAGCTTTACCGGTACCGAACCAGAATACGCTTTAGAGGTCTGCAATGCCGTTTTGGATATCTGGAAACCTACCCCGGACAGAAAGGCCATTATCAATCTTCCGGCAACCGTACAGCTTTCCATGCCTCATGTATACGCAAGTCAGGTGGAATACTTCCACAAAAACCTCAAGTACAGAGACAGCGTAGTGATTTCCCTTCATCCACACAATGACCGTGGAACAGGTGTTGCAGATGCAGAGCTTGGTGTTCTTGCAGGAGCTGACCGAATTGAGGGAACCTTATTCGGAAACGGAGAGCGTACCGGCAATGTTGACATCATTACCCTTGCCATGAACATGTACTGTCAGGGCTTTGATTCCGGACTTGATTTTTCCAATATGCCAAAGCTTTGCGAAAAATTCGAGGAATTCACCGGTCTTCATATTCCAGAAAGAGCTCCTTACTGCGGACAGCTTGTATTTGCAGCTTTCTCCGGTTCTCATCAGGATGCAATTGCAAAGGGAATGCAGTATCGTGTTGAAAATGAGCTCGATACCTGGACCGTTCCTTATCTGCCTCTTGATCCAACAGATATCGGCAGAAATTACGATGCAGATGTAATCCGCATTAACAGCCAGTCCGGTAAAGGCGGCGTAGGCTACATTCTGGAACACAACTTTGGGCTGAGCCTTCCTCCAAAGATGCGGGAGCATATGTCCTATACCACAAAATCCCTTTCTGACCATCAGCATAAAGAGTTGAAGCCGGAAGAGATTTTCCAGCTGTATCTGAAAACTTATGAGAACAAAACTTCTCCTTTCAATATTAAGGATGCTCACTTCAAACGTCCTTCCGACGGACACTTTGAGGCAACCGTAACCACCATCTACAATGGAGAAGAAAAACATACCGTTGCCGAAGGAAACGGACGTCTGGATGCTGTAACCAATGCTGTAAAGAAAGCTACCGGACTTAACTTTACGATTTCTACCTATCAGGAGCATGCACTTGCAAAAAGCTCCAGTTCCAGAGCCATTGCCTATGTGGGAATCGATACCGCAGATGGAACTGTTTTCTGGGGATCCGGCGTAAATTCTGACATTATCCAGGCTTCTATCATGGCTTTGGTAAATGCCATCAACAACAGCCTTGCATAATAAACTTATAAACAAAAATCGGCCGTTCAAACGAACAGCCGATTTTTTTGCTTTTTAATTGTTTTCTTTATAGTTCTTATAGGCTTTGAATTCTTCTTCTATGGCTGCATCCGGTTTCTTCGTCAAGAAGCTTACCACAATGATGCAGATAATGCTGACAGCAAAGCCAACCAGAAGGGAATACAGACCGGTTACATTGCCAATGGTATCTCCACCCATCAATGGAATGTAGTCCCAGATGATAACGGTGAGAGCTCCGGAAATAATGCCTGCAAGGGCACCGGGAAGATTGGTTCTCTTCCAGAAAAGACTCATTACGACCAGTGGTCCAAAGGCTGCGCCAAGTCCTGCCCAGGCATCTGATACCAGATTCATAACGGATGAATTTGGATCCCATGCAATGACGATTGCTGCAAGGGCTACTGCAACAGTTGTGATACGTCCTACATTGAGTATGGCTTTATCGCCGGCATCTTTCTTGAGCAAACCCTTGTAAATGTCCTGTGAAATGGAAGAAGAGCACATCAAAAGCTGAGAGTCCGCCGTTGACATGATTGCAGCCAGAATTCCGCAAAGGAAAAGTCCTCCAATAAAGGCCAAAGGCAAATAGTCTACAAAGACCTTCTGGATCATAACAATGAAAACGGATTCTGAAGAAACCGTTCCCGCGGTTTCACCAAGGACATCCGGTGCAAGGAAGGCACGTCCCACAATAGCAATGGCTACTGCCATAAGGCTGGCAATAATGTCCCAGATGATGGCTATGCCTGCTGCCTTTTTTACTGATTTTTCATCTTTGATCGCGAAGAAGCGAATCAAAATGTGAGGCATACCGCAGTATCCAAGTCCCCATGCCAGGTTTGAAATAATGGTCACTGCCTTAATCGGCTCATCTCCATCGTAGAGAAGACTCATGTAATGTTCACTGTTGATTCCGGTGGAGGTGATCAGATTGGAAAACTCTCCACCCATGATAATGCAGGCAACAATAGGAACTGCAAGCATTCCCACCAGCATCAGCATACCCTGTACAAAGTCCGTGGTACAAACTGCAAGAAAGCCGCCCATAAGGGTATAAACCAGTATAACTGCTGCACCGATAATCAGTGCCAGATGGTAGTCCCATCCTAAGATAGAATTAAACAGCTTTCCTCCTGCTGCCAGTGCAGAAGCGGTATAAACCAGGAAAAACACCATGATCACGATTGCGGATATGGCCTTTAAGATGTTCTTTTCATCGTGATAACGGTTTGAGAAAAACTCCGGCAGGGTCAATGAATTTTTTGCCACAATGGTATAAGCACGAAGCGGCTTTGCAATCACCAGCCAGTTGATAATGGTTCCGATCAGAAGTCCGACCGCAATCCAGGCCTGTCCGGTTCCAAGAGCATAAATCGAACCAGGAAGTCCCATCAAAAGCCATCCGGACATATCGGATGCCTGAGCAGAAAGCGCAGCAACCGGTCCGGAAAGCTTCCGTCCTCCAAGAAAATAATCATCGGAATCCTTGGTCTTTTTACTACTGAGAATTCCGATCACAATCATTACGACCAGATAAAACACAAAGGCCAGAATGATTGCAACTAATGCAGCATTCATAAGTAATCCCTCCTCATATTTTTTCGCTCATCCCAGTCATGAAATGAATCGGATTTTGAAAATCCGGCAAAATAAACTTCCTCTTTTCGTTTCAAAAGCTTTTTTTGAATGATTTTAAAACGCACTATTCACAAAAGTATATCATACAATTTTTTAATTGCAAATTATTCCAAGGCTTTTTCAGCAAAATACCGAAAAGTTCTTTACAATCCTTCTAAAAAATGCTAAGATAAACAAGTTAATTCGGGGTATGGCTCAGTTTGGCTAGAGCGTACGGCTGGGGGCCGTGAGGTCGCAGGTTCGAATCCTGTTACCCCGATTAAAAAAGAGTCCAGATTGTTTGGGCTCTTTTTTCTTATCTATAATTCAATTTTCCTTCTACTCCTTCGGATCCAGAATATCACGGATACTGTCTCCCAGAAGATTAAATACTATAACGGTAAGAAAGATTGCTCCTCCGGCAAAGAGCATGATCCAGGGGGCTGTCTGCAGATAGGACTTTCCCTCATAGAGCATATATCCCCATTCCGGTGTAGGCGGCTGAGCAGAAAGGCCAAGAAAAGAAAGGCCTGCCAGAGTCAGCATCATACCTCCCACATCTACCGCTGCCATAATGATAATCTGCGGAAGGGCATTCGGCAGCATATATTTCCAAAGGATCTGAAAGGTGGATGCCCCACCGAAGCGTGCCTCCGTCACATAGTCCTTGCTGCGCATGGTAGCAAACTGCCCTCTTGCCACTCTTGCATACTTTGTCCACCAGATCAAAGAAAGCGCCAGCACGGTATTTAAAAGTCCCGGTCCCAGCACTCCCACAACTGCAATGGCAAATACGCTGTCCGGAAATGCAAGCAGAACATCTGTGATTCGCATCAGTACGGTGTCCAAAAGGCCACCAAAATATCCGGATATTCCTCCAAGAATGGTTCCGATTGCTGCGACAAGGGCGATCATCAAAAAGGTTAAGGCAAAGGAATTTCCCGCTCCATACAAAATTCTGGATAAAACATCTCTTCCCAGATTGTCTGTTCCAAATAAATGCTCCCTGCTTGGTGCCTGCAGCGCAGCAGAATAATCTGTCTCCAAAGGATCACAGGGTGCAAAATACGGCCCGCAGACTGCAAAGAAAACGATCAGTGCAGCCAGAATCAGAAAAATCCAAAAGCGGATCCATTTTCTCCTTTTACTTTTCGCAGGCGATAAAAAACCTCTTCTTGCAGAAAGCTTTCTCTCTATGTACTTTTTTTGAATCGAATCTCTTTTTTCCATAGCCGCCTTAGTCTACTTTCTTTTTCAATCGAATCTGGGGATCCAAAAGCCTGCACAAAATGTCTACCAAAAGGTTCACTCCCACGTAAATAATGGCCATCCAGATTACATAAGCCTGGATCAGATTGTAATCCCTTACCCGGATTGCCTCTACTACCATGCTTCCGATTCCCTTCCAGGAAAAAATGGTCTCTATGATTGCCGTTCCGCCTAAAAGCCCTCCAATAGACAGACCCATAAGACTTATGACCGGAGAGATTGCATTTGGCATCACATGAAAAAAGAGAATTTGTTTTTCCGACAGTCCCCTCGCTCTGGCTCCGATTACATAGTCCGACTTCAGCTCCTCCAGGATTGCAGCACGAATCTGCCTTGCATAGCTGGAGATCATAGGGATTGCCAGGGTCAATACCGGAAGTACAATTCCTGCCGGTGTATTTTCACTGACTACATTGAACCAGCCGAGACGAACTGCAAAAATATACATTAAAATCAATCCAAGCCAGAAATTGGGTGTGGAAATTCCAAAAAAAGAAAGAAAACGAATCAGATAATCCAATGGTTTATTTTTCTTTACCGCTGCCAGCATTCCAAGCGGAAAAGACACAGCCAGAACGATTAAAAAGGCAATTCCGGCTAGCTCTAATGTCATGGGAAGCTTTTTTGCCATCTGGGTCATAACTGCTTCACTGTACTTGCTGGATTCTCCAAAATCCCCATGAAATACATTTGCCAGCCATCTTCCATACTGAACAATTACAGGGTCGTTCAGTCCCATTTCTTCTCTTGTTTCTTCTAAAAGCTCCTCTGAGGGCACGGTTCCCATGGATACGTATTTCATTTCTGCAGCGTCGGAAGGTGCTGCCTGGGTTATGATAAAGGTAAGAAGAGTGACACCGAACAATACTAGGAGCAGCTGAAGCAGTCGTTTTATAATGTATTTTCCCATGTCATTCTCCCTTCTCTTTTTTTCTTTATTTTTCTGCGCAAATCAGGAAATTCCCGGCATAAATTTCCTTTTTCCCATCTGTCTTTACTTCCAGGCGATCGTAAAACTCTGTCTGAATGCTGGAAACTCCAAGCCCCCTCAAGACAGAAAAATCCCAGTCCGGTCTTTTTTCCCTGCTTAAGGGAAGCGTTTTTGCAATATTGTCGATCTGGCTGACGTCTACTGCATCTCCGATATAATCCTGATGTTTCTTGTCGGATTCCTTTTGCATCTGGGAAGCTGCCTCTTTGTAAGCGAAATCAAAATAGGAAAGATAATGATTGCCATCGAAATTTAAGAGTCGTCCGCCTTTTTTCAAGACACGAATCCACTCTCTATAAGCTGTTTTGGGTTCTTCCAGGCACCACATCATATTTCGGCTTACGATAAGATCAAATCTTTCTGCTTCAAAGGAGAGCTTTTGTGCATCCATTCTCTCAAAATGAATTTCTGCTCCATGCTCCTTGGCATTTTGAGAAGCCTCTTTTATCATTTCTTCTGAATAATCTACTGCCGTTACACTGTGTCCGGCCTTTGCCATAAGAATGGCAAAAATTCCGGGACCGCATCCCAGGTCCAGCACCTGCAAATGTTCTTTCTTTGGTGCGTAGCTTAAAATTTTTTCCAGAATCTGCTCACTTCGCTGATCCTTTAATTCATCCTGATTCTGCCTTGAATAGCTCTCTGCCCTTACATTCCAGTAAG
>CAVFRH010000123.1:0-43424 GCA_963624695.1 bacterium | reverse complement strand
CTCCACCATTTACATTTACTTTGCTCATATCGAACTCAAGGTCATGAGCAACTGCAAGAGACTGTGCTGCAAAAGCTTCATTTGCCTCGATCAGATCCATATCTTTAATAGAAAGACCAGATTTAGCAAGAACTTTCTTTGTAGAAGCAACCGGTCCAACACCCATGATAGAAGGATCTACGCCGCCTAAGCCTCCTGCTACCCATGTAGCCATTGGCTCAACACCAAGCTCTTTTGCTTTCTCTTCGCTCATAACAACAATTGCTGCTGCACCATCATTGATACCAGATGCATTTCCTGCTGTAACAATACCATCTTTCTTGAATGCTGGTTTCAGTCTTGCAAGAGACTCAGCTGTTGTTCCTGGACGAGGACCTTCATCTGTATCAACCATTACGATTTCTTTCTTAACTTTTGTCGGTACCGGAACGATCTCATCTTTAAATCTTCCTGCCTCAATTGCTGCACATGCCTTCTGCTGGCTGCTTGCTGCAAACTCATCAAGACCCTCTCTTGTAAGTCCCCACTGCTCTGCAACGTTCTCAGCTGTAATACCCATGTGGTAGTTGTTGAATGCATCCCAAAGAGCATCATTTACCATTGTATCAACTGCAACTCCGTTATTCATACGATATCCATAACGTGCATTCATCAATGCGTAAGGTGCAAGAGACATGTTCTCCATACCACCTGCTACGATGATATCTGCCTCACCAGCCTGAATCATAGCTGCTGCCATATTTACTGCATTCAAACCAGAACCGCAAACAACATTCAATGTAACTGCTGCTGACTCAACAGGAAGTCCTGCTTTTAAAGCTGCCTGACGAGCTACGTTCTGTCCCTGTCCAGCCTGGATAACACATCCCATGTAAACAAGATCAACTTTATCAGCCGGTACATTTGCACGGTTAAGAGCTTCTTTGATAACGATTGAACCAAGCTCTGCTGCCGGAACCTTGCTTAAAGCTCCACCCATTTTTCCGATTGCTGTTCTGCACGCACCTGCTAACACAACTTTTTTACTCATTCCTAATCCTCCTAATTATATAAAAATAATACAAACAGATTATATCATATATTCAAAATATATAACATACCAGATTACAATATCTAAATATTCGACATTTTTTCCAATCCGATATATCAGCTGTTTAATTGATATTTCTTTCTCAATCCTGATATTTTTTTTGCAGGATTGATATTTATTTATCAATCACTGTACCTATAATAACACCTGATAAAAATTTGTCAATACATAAAATATAATTTTTTTCTAAATTTAATTTTATTTAAAAAGCATAAAAAAACTGCCCTTAATTAGGCAGTTTTTCTCAATTCGTTATTTTTTTCTTTTTCTTATGCATTTCTCCTAAATTCACAATTCTTCCGTCACTTTCCCGGATATCGATATTGTCCAGCTGTGCCTTAATGTTTGCACGAATCGAAGCGATATATTCTCCTCTCAGCTTTGCCTGCTCTTCCTTTTCCTCCGGTGTAAGTCCCTGTGTCTTTGCCTTTCTGGCAAGTTCATTAATTCTTTCTATGTTCATATTCTTCTCCAGTTTTGATTTATTCTGCGATCAAGCTCAGAACGTCTTCTTCCTCTGTGACCTCTCCTACAAGAAACTCGCCTTTTTCTTCCCCTTCCATTACACAATGAAGAGCAGTAATCTCCTCTCCATTCAGCACTACACTGTCTATTCCTGCCGCAGAAGCTATTTGCTCTGCAGCCTTTGCTCCGCTTTTCTTCCTGTTTAAAAGATTGCTTCCGTTTCCGAGATATTGCAAAATCATCTGATCTGCCGCTGCATCCAAGACATTTTTTTCTTCTTTGCCTGCTTTTTTTTCTGTAAAACGGATTAAAAGATCTGCATCGGAAAGGTAGGCTGCAATTGCTGATAACTTGTCATTGTCCTCTCCCTCTTCCAAATTCAAAAGTTCCTGCACGGCTACTGTACTGTTTTCATTTACCAGAGGGATCGCACCCACAGACAAGAGCTCATTTATTACATTTTTCACATAAAAGCGTTCCGTTTCATCTAGTACATTTTTTTGTGTGATTAAAAGCTGGCTGCATTTCTGGCCATACTCTGAAAAAAGCTTTTGATAAAGTACTGTCAGCTGCGTCTGTCCTGCTGCTGCACATGCCTGCTTTTCAGAAAGGGTCATTGGTTCTTCCAGCTGCAAAAGCTCTCTTCCAAGGGCAATTGCTCCTGAACTCACCAATATGATCTGTTTGCCGCTGTTTTTCAGATTGCAAAGTTCTCTTACCAAAGTTTCCATTTTTACATAATTTAGTTTTCCTGTATCAGGATATGTAAGACAGAATTCACCAATCTTTATTACAACACGGTCTTTGGATGAAAAATTTCTGCATTTTTCCATTTCTTCTTCGCGTCCGATTTTCAAGTTTTCGAGAACTTTTCTTTGCTTTGCTTCCATAACCGCTGCTTCTTCCTGTGAATTTACATGGTCATACCCAAGAAGATGAAACATACTATGAGCAATTAAAAAAGCAAACTCCCTTTTCTGAGAATGTCCGTATTCCTTTGCCTGCTCCTTTACCTTGTCGAGAGAAATTACAATATCTCCCAAAATAACTTCTCCACTTTCCGGATTGAAGCAGTCCTGCTCTTCGTCAAGTACATCAAAAACTCCCGGTTCATAATAGTCGATCATCGGAAACGACAGTACATCTGTTGGCCTGTCTATTTTTCTTTGCTCCAGATTTATCTCATGAATTCCTTCGTTATTGGTTAAAAGAACAGAAACTTCCGCTTCATAGGGAAAGCCCTCATTATTTAACGCCTGATTGATCACTGCTTCGGCAATTTTTTTATAATCAAAGGGAAGGTTTACAGGAACCTCCGCATCAATATTTACAGTCATTCTCTGCTATTCCTCCTGACATGTTCTCTTCGGTTAGAAGAAGAATTTTTACTTTCATATTTTTCATATGCATCTACAATTTTCTGCACAAGAGGATGCCTTACAACATCCTTGCTTGTCAGCTTGCAGAATCCGATTTCTTCTACATCTTTGAGAATTTTCGTTGCTACATCCAATCCGGATTTTGTTCCGGAAGGAAGATCTTTCTGCGATGCATCTCCTGTTATGATTGCCTTTGAACCAAATCCGATTCGTGTCAGAAACATTTTCATTTGGGATTGCGTCGTATTTTGAGCTTCATCCAAAATAATAAAAGCATTATCCAGGGTCCGTCCCCTCATATAGGCCAGCGGTGCTACTTCTATCAGTCCCTTTTCCATATTTTTCTGAAAGCTTTCTGCTCCCATAATCTGATAAAGCGCGTCATAAAGCGGCCGAAGATATGGATCTATTTTGCTCTGAAGATCACCCGGCAAAAATCCAAGCTTTTCTCCTGCTTCTATCGCAGGTCTTGTCAGAATTATACGGCTGACTTCTTCATTTCGAAAAGCCGTTACTGCCATCGCCATTGCCAAATATGTTTTTCCTGTTCCGGCAGGGCCCACACCAAAAACAATCATCTTCTCGCGAATGGCATCTACATACGCTTTTTGTCCCAAGGTCTTCGGCTTTACCGGTTTTCCGCTGATCGTATGGCAGATGCAATCTCCATCAAGCCCAACCAATACATTTTCTTTTTCTTCCATAGAGAGTGCCAATATATAATTTATATTCTGTTGCGTGATGGTATTTTTTCTTTTGGATAGTTCCAATAGCTCCTGCAAAGTTTTTCCGGCTTTCTCCACATTCTTCTTTGGCCCGATAATCCGCAAACTTCCATCTCTGGAGATAAGAGATACCCTCAGTGTTTTTTCTATTTTTTTTGCATTTTCATCAAACTGTCCCAAAACATTCATAGCGTGGTCTGATGGAAGCTCAAAATTTTCTTCAATTATTTGATCTGTCATAGCTTCTGCCCTCTATTTCTCACTAAATATAAATCCCGTGTCCTTGAAAAAAATCAAAGAAAACATAAGTTGAAGACGCTCTCCCATATAGTAATCCATATCACATTTTTCCATAAGATCTGCAACTACGATTCCATGGCTTTCGATACAAGGTATCATTTCCTCCGGATGTCTGCAATAATCCTTTGGAAAACTGCATTTCGAACAGTGTTTGCAAAAACTGCTAGATAAAACATAGGTCAGATATCCCAAGTCTCTCATGTGATTGTTAATGAGTCTTGTCAGCTTTTCATGTTCTATTTGTGCCTCTATTTTTTTCTCTTTTTCTCTTGCACGCGGAATCTCTGTAACTGTAGAAAACAAAAGCAGATCTGTGTAGCGAAGACAGTGGTCTTTGCATTTATCCAGTTTTCCCGTTGCCGGAGGGCAAGACCAGGAGCTGCCGTAATGCGGACAGGAACGTTTACAAAAAAGTCGCATCTTATCCGAAAACTCTACCTGTTCCGTTGAAAGAAATGCATACTGATAAACAGGGAATTTTTTGATAAATGATTCTATTTTTTCCAGATTCACTCTTTTACCTCACACAAAAGGTCCCTGCACCGGCTTGCAATGCAGAGACCCACTTTCAATTCTCCATCTCGTTTTCCGGCGTCGCTGTTGGTTCTACCGTCGGCTCTACTGTTGGTTCTACCGTCGGCTCTACTGTTGGTTCTACCGTTGGTTCCACCGTTGGCTCTACTGTTGGCTGTACCGGCTCTTCTGTTGGATCCGGTGTATAATCCGGATAGTACGGAGTCGGATTATAATTGCTGCTGTTTCCTCCATTATTGTAGTTATAATAGGAATCATTTCCACCTGTACTTGGAGTTGTATATCCGCTTGTGTCTTCACTTACAGTACCTTGATCCGTCGTTTCTGCATTTTCCGGCACTTCGACAGCAGGTGTATAAGTATATGTTGCAGCTGACATTGCTCCGGAAACTCCCTTTTCATTTACCAGTATTGCATAAAAGAAATGCTTTCCTTCCAGCATACCGATCGGACCTGTATAAACTGACCCTTCGGTTGTAGGCTTTGCATCAAACGCATAGTATGCTGTACAGCCTTCCGGAACATTAATGACAATTTTATTGTCGTCACCTGTATATTCTCCTGATGCAGTCTCGATCACAGGGGCTGAAGGAGCATCAAAGTTTATCTCATAGGTTCTGGTTTCTGTCGGACTGTATATCCCTGCATCGTTGATGCTGACTGCCTTAACTACTGTTTCTCCCTGTCCAATATGAATCGGCTCCGTATAAAGAGTAGACTGATTCGTCGGATCACTTCCGTCTGTTGTGTAATAAATCGGAAGACCGTTTGAAGATGTCAACGTAATTTCCTGTTCTTCATTATATATACCGCTTTCCATTGAAAACAGAGGGGCCTCTACCAGATAGTCTGCAAACTGTTGACGGATTGTCGTATTGCTCACACCAGACATAAATTCATAAATCTGGTCATAGGCTCCCTGTTCAACATAAATATCGAGGAGAGCCTGATATGCATCTACACATTCTTCGTCATTTGAGATCAAAGCTCTCAGCAAATTCACTGCCTCATCCGCCTTGTCGAGTTTGAAAGCAATCTTTGCCTTGAGAATCTGTGCCTCCTGGCTGTCTGACTGAAATTCCAACGCTTTTTCAACTGTATTGTAAGCATTTTGATAATCCTCTGCCTCATACTGTTCCAAAGCCTGCTTATAAACATTGTCATAATCCTGTGACGATGTCATGGTGGCCCTTATTGTCATAACTGCCGCGGAAATGCCGATTGCCGCTACTGCTGCAATTGCAACGCTAAGAAGTATACGGATCAAACGTATATTTTTCAGATCCTTCTTTCTCTGCTCTCTTTGATTTTCAAGCCTTTGTGTATGTCGCTCATCCAACCCGTTTTGCGCAACCATAACATTCAAGTCCAGCGTTTCATAGTCTGGTACAAGCTGTATTTCCCTTCCGCAACTTGGGCAGATTACTTCTCCATCCGGTAAATCGGCACCGCAATGTGAACATTTTGCCATATCACTTCTCCTCAAGATAATTTTCAAACTGCTCTAAACTCATCAGAATTTTTCTGGGCTTAGTTCCCTCTTCTTCACCTACTACACCGGCCTCACAAAGCTGATCCATAATTCTGGCCGCTCTGTTAAATCCGACCTTAAACACTCTCTGCAGCAATCCAATCGATGCCTTGTCCTTTTCTATAATACATCTTCCGGCATCTGCAAAATAGACATCCTGTTCTTCTGACCCTTGCATTGTCGTCCCTGTCAAAACCGGTGCCGATTCAATTGCCTCCTGTACCTCATTGCTATAGACCGCCTCTTTTTTCGAAATATAATCAACAACCTTTTGAATCTCCTCGTCAGAAACGAACCCTCCCTGCACACGTGCAGGCTTTTGGTACCCGGCAGGATAAAAAAGCATATCTCCCTTTCCCAAGAGCTTTTCTGCTCCGTTCATATCAATAATAACCCTGGAATCTATACCGGATGTAACAGAAAGAGCGATTCTTGAAGGCATATTTGCTTTTATCAGGCCGGTAATAACATTTACCGATGGTCTCTGTGTTGCGATCACCAAATGTAATCCAGCTGCCCTGGCAAGCTGTGCAAGACGGCAAATCGCATCCTCTACCTCTCCCGGTGCTGCCATCATAAGATCTGCCAGCTCATCTACTATAATGATAATCTGAGGAAGGATTTCCGGTTTTGTCTCTCCTTCCTTCGCATAAGCAGCAAGCTCTGCTGCTTTTTTATTGTAACCTTTCAGATCCCGGACTGCAAATTCCGCAAAAAGGTTATATCTGCGCGTCATTTCCGTCACTGCCCATTGCAGTGCACCTGCTGCCTTTTTTGGATCTGTAACTACTGGGCAAAGCAAATGTGGTATACCATTGTAGACAGACAACTCTACTACCTTTGGATCAATCATCATCATCTTTACTTCATCCGGCCTTGCCTTGTATATAATGCTCATGATCAGAGTGTTAATGCAAACTGATTTTCCGCTTCCGGTGGATCCGGCAATCAGCAAGTGCGGCATTTTTGTAATATCAAAAATTACCGGTCTTCCGGACAAGTCTTTTCCCACTGCAAAAGACAGCTTTGATTTACTGTTTCGAAATTCTGCCGTATCGATCAGTTCACGGAGCGCCACGGAATTGTTTGTCTTATTGGGTACCTCTATACCGATAGCTGCCTTTCCCGGAATCGGTGCTTCTATTCGAATGTCAGCCGCTGCAAGATTAAGTTTTATATCGTCTGTCAGATTTACAATCTTGCTGACTTTCACCCCTTGCTCTGGCTGAAGTTCATATCTCGTTACTGTAGGTCCGCAGCTGGCATTTACTACTGTTGCTTCCACCCCGAAATTGTGCAGTGTCTGCTGTAATCTTCCGGCTGTTTCCCTTACCTGAGAATTCATTTCTCTGGTGTTGGTACTGTTTCCCTTGTTCAGTAAACTGACAGGTGGGATTTTGTAATCGCCCTTTATTTTGTCAGACGCAGAAGAAATTTCAAGTTTATCATCTGAATTTTTTTCCGCATGTTCTTTTCCCTTATTTCCTGCTTCCTGAGGATTTGAACTAACTGTATCAGAATCTTTTCCTCCGTCTGCTTCATCCATCGTAATTTCGGTAACATTTGTTCCATCCAAAGCAGCTTCCTCTTCAAATAGAAACGACCTATTCTCTCTTTCTGAAGAATGTTTCGGGAAATCTAATTTAGGAAGAAATACATTCTTTCGATCTGTTTTTGATTTTTTCTGTCCGTCATCTCTTTCTTTTTTATTTTTTTCTCTTTCTTCCTTTGCTCTTCGGTAAATCACCTGGGTATTGTCTTTCATTTTGCTGACCAAAGGTTTCTGAGTCATGATGATCGCAAATACAAAAAGTGCTGCAATCACTACTATATATGCTCCGATTACTCCAATCAAGCTTCCCAAAATCTCTATTACAATACCTCCAAAAAATCCACCACCTATGTGTCTTTCTGCATTATCTGCAAAAATTT
Source organism: bacterium (assembly GCA_963624695.1). GTDB lineage: Bacteria > Bacillota > Clostridia > Lachnospirales > Lachnospiraceae > Alectryocaccobium. The sequence goes on along the minus strand of CAVFRH010000123.1, from coordinate 35,468 downwards.
GAAAGACAGAATAGGTTGGATCGAATCCGATCAGTACAAGCTGGCAAAGAGCACATACAAAAATAAAAAAGCCAATCAGACCGAGCAGCTGTCTTTTTACAAATGACCTTTCTTTATTTGCCAAAACATAAGCACTTACAAAAAATGCCAGAATCGGAAGTACAAAAGCAGGCAATCCAAAAAAACCAAAAAGAAGAAATCGAAGTCCTACTCCTATAATTCCGCAAAATCCCAGCATACTCACAAAAATCAGCACGGATGCTGCCAATATAATCAGCAGGGTAATATCCCGCTGAACCGGATCCAGTTCTTCTCTCCCCTTCTTTTTTTTCTTTTTTGTCATCTGCCTGCTCCCAAAATACTTAAAACATATAAACTATAATGGACACCATACCCATACAAGCACAATAAATTGAAAACTTTCGAACCGACATAAAGGAAATGATCTTCATTGCCTTCGATATCGTCACATATCCGACTGCAAATGCAGCAATCATCCCTATCAAAGACGGGAAAAAGCCGATTGATGCCGCCGTCCAATTTTGCCTGCATCCTTCCAGAATCATAGCTCCTGCAATTGTAGGTATGCTGATCAGAAAGCAATATATCCTTGAAAACTTTGATGTAAAACCGCTGATAAATGAAGCGGATAATGTCATGCCAAGCCTCGATACCCCGGGAAATACTGCAAATCCCTGAAAACAGCCTACTAAAAGTGCATCCTTCCACTTGGCTTCTCTGGGTCCTTTTTTATTTTTCTCCACATAGGATGAAACCAAAAGAACCAATGCTGTTACCATAAGTCCTACTCCGGAGCATAAGAGATTTCCACTGATATACTCTGTTACAGGACAAAGCAATGCAGCGATTGCCACTGTAGGCAGCATGGCTACAAAAAGCATCAGAGTCAGCTTCCGATAATTATTTGAAACAACTTTCACATAAACCGGTTCCTCATTGATACCTCTGTATCCAAGAAATTGCTTAACATTGTGTATGAAATCGCGGCATATTCCTTTCATTTCATGCGTACAATGACGCATTTCCTGGTAAAAATAGAAAACGATGGCCGCAAGACTTCCTATGTGCAGCATAATGCTTAAGGTCAGATCGATTTCTACTCCCATCAGATGTCCAACAAGGGTAAGATGACCGGAACTGCTGATTGGGAAAAACTCGGTCAGACCTTGTAAAATTCCAAGGATCAAAGCCTTTATCGTTAGCAATCTTTTCTCCTCTGTCTGAGTTTAGTCTTCATCTAAGTTGGTGTACACTGCCTGTACATCGTCACTGTCATCTAACAGATCCAGTGTTTTCTGCAGGTTCTTCTGTGCAGTTTCGTCTGTCAATGCAACATAATTCTGTGGAATCATAGTAACATCCGCTTCTGCCATCGGAATTCCTGCTGCTTCCATTTTTTCACGTACCTCAGAAAACTCATCCGGATCGGTAAGGATTTCATAGTACTCTTCTTCCTCTATAAAGTCCTCTGCTCCCAGATCCAGAACTGTCATCATGAGTTCATCTGCATCGACTTCGTAATCTTCCTTTGATACAATAATCTGTCCTTTGCGGTCAAACATAAAGGATACACAGCCTGGTGTTCCGATATTTCCGTTTCCCTTTGTAAATGCACTTCTTACATCTGCTGCTGTACGATTTTTGTTGTCTGTAAGAGTCTCTACAATAATTGCTATGCCGTTTGGACCATATCCTTCGTATGTGATTCTTTCATAGCTGTCTGCATTTGCATCTCCTGCTGCCTTTTTAATACCTCTGTCAATGGTATCATTTGGCATATTGTTTGCTTTTGCCTTTGCGATAACATCACGAAGCTTGCTGTTATTTGCCGGATCCGGTCCGCCTTCTTTTACAGCAATTACGATCTCACGTCCGATAATTGTAAAAATTTTACCTTTTTTGGCATCATTTTTTTCCTTTTTATGTTTGATGTTTGCAAATTTTGAATGTCCTGACATCTTTTTTCTCCTCGTATCTTTTTAATATCTTATATTTTTCAGCATATCAAGAAAATCTCCTGCTATTGCTGCACTTTCACTTTTTTCCTCTGCTGCCATCTCTCCCAGGCGGCCATGCACATGTACAGCCAACGCCTCTAACGGCAAGCTGCTTTCTTTAAAACGGACTCGGTAAGCTGCTGTCATTCCCGCCAGCACATCTCCGCTTCCTGCAGTTGCCAAGGCACTGCAGCCGGAACGATTAATATAAGCTCTTCCGTTTGGGTACGCAATTACCGTTGCTGCATCTTTCAAAATGCATACAAGCTCATGTTTCCTTGCATAGGAAAGAGCCGTCTCCAACGGATTTTCCTTTATTTCACGAATGCTTTTTCCGGTCAGTCTGCTCATTTCCCCTACATGCGGTGTTATTGTGCATTTATTTTTCTGCTTTTCCCAGTACTCTTCTTTTGTTGAAATAATGTTCAAAGCATCTGCATCAAATACAATCGGTTTATCGATCTGACACAAAAGGATTTCCAAGATTTTTCTTCCTGTTTCCTGGGTACCAAGTCCCGGACCTGCCAGAACTCCGTCTGCCCACTGTATTGCTCGAAGCAGTGCATCTTCATCCGGTCCTTCTTCACCATAGCATTCCAGCAAAGCTTCCGGCAAAAGGCTTGCTAATGGACTTCTATTTTTTTCATGTGTTAGGATTTTTACCATACCTGTGCCGCTTTTTAAAGCCGCTGCCGCACTAAAATACGCCGCACCGCAAATCTCCTTTGAACCGGCGATCACAAGAAGCTTTCCAAAACTTCCCTTGTTTCCGCTTGCATCTCTTTTTGGTAATTTGTCCAGGTCAGAATCTTCTATAAAATGAAGTTTTCCGTCAGTATCGTCAACCGGAATCCCGATTTTTTTTATTTTCACTTCACCACAATACATTCTTCCTGGATATAAAAAATGTCCTTTTTTCCCGGCAGCAAATGTTACTGTGCACTTGCATTTTAAGGCACTACCTAAAACATGTCCGCTGTTTCCATCCACTCCGGAAGGAATATCCACTGCGATCACCGGCAGCTTATCCTGATTTATTTTTTCAAAAAGTTTTGCCAGTACCCCGGAAATTTCCCGCTTCAATCCTATGCCAAATACTGCATCGACAACCAGAGTGTATCTTTCTCTTTGATATTCTTCCACTCTCGGAATCCGGTAGCATTCACAAAGCTTCAGCTGATCTGTCAGCTGGCTGCTTCTCTTCTGTGGATTTCCAAACAAAAAAAGCTCGACCAAAATGCCTCGTTCCGCTAAAAGTCTGGCTATCGCCGCTCCATCGCCTCCGTTATTTCCAGGTCCGCATAACACCAACACTCTGGTCAGGTCATAGTTTCCCGTAAGGATTTCCTCCAGGACACACAAAGCTGCCCTCTCCATCAACACACAAGAGGGCAAGCCCATTTCTATTGTATCTGCATCTGCCCGGCTCATTTCTTCCACAGACAGTATTCTCTTCATTTTCAGTACCTTTTAATTTTTCTTTTTATGTGCTGCACCGATATTGTAAGACAGCTGCATCAGGCTTTCCGCTAAGTATACATTTTGAATAATGATGCTGTCCGGAAGTACATCATTCAAATCCACCTGAGCGAAATTCCAGATTGCTTTTACGCCATAACTCACTACTTTTTTTGCTGTATCAACTGCAAATTCCTTTGGAACTGTAATTGTAGCAATATCAACTTTATTGACCTTCAAAAATCCTTCCAACTCATCAAAAGGATAAATCGGCACTTCTCTTTCTCTGTCAATTTTGGCCGGATCCACATCAAAAAGAGCTAAGGTATTAAAGCTGTACTTTCCAAATCCTGCATAATTCGAAAGTGCATGTCCAAGGTTACCTGCTCCTATAATGATCATATTTTTTTCATTATTCAGTCCCAAAATCGATCCAATTTCTCCGTGCAAATAACGCACATTGTAACCATATCCCTGTTGTCCAAATCCTCCAAAATTGTTGAGATCCTGCCGAATCTGTGATGCCGTTACATGCATTTTTTTGCTGAGCTCACCGGATGAGATTCTCTCCACACCGTCCTTTAAAAGATCTCCAAGATATCTATAATATCTCGGCAGTCTTTTTATTACAGCCCTAGAAACTTTTTTTTCTGACATAGCTTCACCCCATTAATATGTCATCCTATAACTTCTCTCTTGTATAGACATAGACAATTAGATTATATTTGATTGTAAAACAATTGTCAAAACTTTCTTTTTACACTTATTTTAAGTAAATTGGCATGTATCTTGCTTTCTATATAAATACAATTTTGAAATTTATATTTAGGAGGATGATAAAATGGCTAACCTTACTGGTAAAGTTGCTGTTATAACCGGCGGAACAAGCGGAATCGGCCTTGCTACCGCTGAAAATTTTATAAAACATGGTGCCAAGGTAGTTATTTCCGGAAGAAACTCCAAAGGCACCCAGATTGCTGCAAAATTAGGGACAGAAGATGTGGTTCGCTTTTGCCAGACAGATGTTACAAAGGAAGAAAGTGTAAAGCACCTGATTGACTTTACTGTTCAGAGCTTCGGAAAGCTGGATATTGCTGTTGCATCCGCCGGAGTAAGCGGCTTTACTACAGAAATGTACGATACCCATGTTTGGATGGACACCATCAACAGTAATCTGACCGGTGTCTTCTATTTGGATAAGTATGCTCTTGCAGAAATGAAAAAAAATGGCAAAGGTGCAATCATTAATGTAGGATCCGCAACAAGTCTGGTAGGCAATATGGGAACTGTTTGCTACCCCGCTTCCAAGCACGGAGTTGCAGGTCTTACAAAATCAGCTGCTATAAACAGTATTGCAGACGGAGTAAGAATTAATGGTGTTATTCCCGGATTTGTCAAAACTCCCCTGACAGATGCTGTTCCGAGCGATGATTTTCAACGCAACCTTGCCATGGTTCCGATTAAAAGAGCTGCTGATCCATCTGAGGTAGCCAATGCGATTAATTTTCTAGCAAGCGATGAAGCTTCTTATGTTGTTGGAACTATGCTGGTGGTAGATGGCGGATATACCGTACAATAATTTTGCACATTGAAAGAGGCTGTTGCACCTATGGTGCTCCAACCTCTTTTTTTACAGATTTTTACTTGCTCCTGCTGTTTGCGATTAAAGGTTTTTTTCCAGTTCCTGACGGATTGCCTGAATAAATTCCTTGCTGTTCAACACAGTCGGATTTTCAAGACTTGTGATCAATGCAAGATCCTTTGTCATTTTTCCGCTTTCGATTGTATCGATTACTGCCTTTTCCAGTTTGTCTGCGAACGCGGAAAGCTCCGGAAGCTGATCCATTTCTGCTCTTTTACGGAAAGCACCTGTCCAGGCAAAGATTGTTGCTACAGAGTTTGTAGAAGTTTCTTCTCCTTTCAGATGTTTATAATAGTGTCTTTGCACTGTACCATGTGCAGCCTCATACTCATAATATCCATGAGGTGATACCAGTACAGAAGTCATCATGGCAAGTGAGCCAAAGGCAGAAGAGATCATATCGCTCATAACATCTCCATCATAATTCTTAAGTGCCCAGATGAATCCTCCCTTTGCCTTCATGATTCTTGCAACGGCATCATCGATCAAGGTATAAAAATATTCGATTCCAAGAGCTTCGAATTTTTCTTTATATTCTTTCTCATAGATTTCTGCAAAAATGTCTTTGAATCTATGATCATATTTTTTAGAAATCGTATCCTTTGTGGAAAACCACAGTGACTGCTTTGTATCTAAGGCATACTCAAAACAGCTCTTTGCAAAGCTTGTAATGGAATCATCCAGATTGTGCTGTCCCTGGACAACGCCTGATCCCTTAAATTCATGAACGATCTGGCTCTCTTCAATTTCCCCGTCTGCTGATTTATAAACAAGGCTTACTGTTCCAGCCTTCGGAATCTTCATTTCTGTATTTTTATATACATCTCCGTAAGCATGACGTGCAACCGTGATTGGTGCCTTCCAGCATTTTACGGTAGGTTCAATTCCCTTTACTACAATTGGAGCGCGGAAAACCGTACCGTCCAGCATAGAACGAATGGTTCCGTTCGGGCTCTTCCACATTTCGTGGAGATTGTATTCCGGCATTCTGGCAGCATTTGGAGTAATGGTTGCGCATTTTACTGCAACCTTATATTTCATATTTGCCTTTGCTGCATCAATTGTAACCTGATCTGCTGTCTCATCTCTGTGCTTCAGACCAAGATCATAATACTCGGTCTTTAAATCTACAAAAGGCAATATCAGTTCATCTTTGATCATCTGCCAGAGTATTCTGGTCATCTCATCTCCGTCCATCTCTACAAGAGGGGTAATCATCTTAATTTTTTCCATATCAATCTTCCTTTTTCTTTTTATGCAAAGGGCTTTGACTTTCCGCCTTCTTCAACTTTCTTACACTTTCTGAATACGTTCAATTGCCTTTATTGTATTTTCATAGGTTCCGAAACCTGTCAGCCGGAAGTATCCTTCTCCGCTTGGACCAAAGCCTGATCCCGGTGTACCAACTACACCAACTTCATTTAACAGCTTATCGAAAAATTCCCAGGAAGACATCTTGTCCGGTGTCTGCAGCCATACATAAGGTGCATTTACTCCTCCGAATACAGTATAGCCTGCATCTTTTAATCCGTTGTAGATGCTGCTTGCATTTCTCATATAGTACGCAACCTGCTCCTTCAGCTCTGCCTTTCCCTCTGTGGAATATACTGCTTCTCCTGCTCTCTGTACAATGTAAGGAGCTCCGTTATACTTGGTTCCGTGTCTTCTTGCCCAAAGGCTGTGGAGCATTACATCTCCTTTTTTGATGTCCTTCGGGATTACGGTAAATCCAAGTCTGAGACCTGTGAATCCTGCATTTTTGGAAAAACTTCTTAATTCGATTGCGCAGCCTCTTGCTCCTTCGCATTCATAAATGGAATGTGGTACATCTGACTCGGAAATATATGCTTCATATGCAGAGTCAAATATGATGATTGCTCCTACCTTGTTTGCATAGTCAACCCATACCTGCAGCTGATCTTTTGTAAGAGTTGTTCCCGTTGGATTATTCGGGTAGCACAGATAGATCAGATCCGGTGTCTCCTTTGGCAGTTCCGGCACAAAATTATTTTCTGCTGTACAAGGCATATAAATCACATTTGTAAAACGAGAAACTGTTTCATCCCAATCTCCTGCTCTTCCGGCCATTACATTTGAATCTACATACACAGGATAAACCGGGTCACAAACCGCTATTTTACAATCAGCACTGAAAATTTCCTGAATATTTGAGCAGTCACATTTTGCACCGTCAGAAACAAAAATTTCATCTGCAGCTACATTTATGCCGCGTGCTGCATAATCCTCTCTTGCAATTGCACTGCGAAGAAATTCATATCCAAGATCCGGTGCATATCCTTTAAAGGTTTCTTTTACAGCCATTTCATCTACTGCAGAATGCAATGCTTTAATAATTGCCGGAGCAAGGGGAAGTGTTACATCTCCTATGCCAAGACGGATAATGTTTTTATCAGGATTTGCCTGTGCATATGCATTTACCTTTTTTCCGATTGTAGAAAAAAGATAGCTGCCAGGAAGTTTCAGATAGTTCTCATTCAGATTCCACATAATACACCTCTTTATTCTTTATTTTTCTTTCTGTTCTGGAAAGCTTTTTGCAGGATTTTTTTTCAAAAATGCAAATAGTCATTTCTTACTATATAACTATCGCAAAAAATTATCAATTCTTTTTTATTACTTCCTTTTTAAAGTAAAAATTGCATGTGGAGCATCTGCCAGATTTTTGCTATAATTTTGTCGGATACTTGTTTTTCTTTTGAAACAGTCTATCTCAATAAAGGGGGTTTTATTTTGAAAAAGACAATTGTCTATGCATCTGTCGCCTGTATGATGCTAAATTCTGTCGGCATACAGGCAGACGTTCTTTCTGACTCAGACATTGCTTCGATTTCTTCCTCAAGTCAAACAGAAGGCTCTGACCCATATTCTTCCACAGTTCTTCCTGTGGAAGCTGCTTCCGAAACAGATTCTTCCACTGAATCAGATGATCCGGATGAAGCTGTCCAGATTCAGATTCCGCAAGATGCTGAAGTAAATTCAGTGGAGGATTCCAGTGAAATCGAGGCTGCTTCCATTTCACAAGCTTCTGCGGAAATCACAATTGATGCCGACAGCATTGACACCCAGGAAGGAAGCTTTCGGATTCGCATTTCCAATCTCTATGCACCAAACGGTGTGAAAGAAATCCAGGTTCCTGTCTGGGGTGAAATCGACGATCAAAATGATCTGATTTGGTATACAGCGCAAAAAGAAGGGAATGATTATTTTGTCACAGTAAATGCTTCTGATCATAATTTCGAAAGTGGAACTTACATCATTCACTGCTATCTCACGGACAAAAGTGGAAAGCAAAGCTTTCTTTGCAGTACAGAAACAGAGCTTTCTTTCGCATCTGCTTTAAAGGCAGAGCTTTCTTCCGATGAGAAAACCATTTCGGTTACTGCCACCGGTATTCACTCCTCTGCATCAAATGTCTCCTTCGCTGTTTGGAGCGATGAAAACGGACAAGATGATCTGGTCTGGGTAAATGCTTCGAAAAACAAAGAAGGAAACTGGGTTGCCTCGCTTCCTGTAAAGGGCCACAAAAATACGGGACTCTATTACATTCACTGCTATCAGAATATAAATGGAAAAAATGCCTTCTTTCGTTCTTCTGAAGTAACGATATCAAGTCCTTCCGTTCAAGTTTCCGTTGATGAGGACAGTATCAATACCCAAAACGGTACCTTTAAAGTAAGAATTTCAAATCTGAATATTCCGGCCGGTGTGAAAAAAGTAATGGTTCCAATCTGGGGTGATGTTAATGGTCAAAATGACCTGATCTGGTATACAGCACAAAAGGAAGGCTCTGATTACGTCGTAATGGTCGATACCTCAAAACATGATTATGAAGAAGGCCTCTACAACATTCACTGCTACGTCACAGATGGAAATGACATTCAAAACATGGCCGGTTCCACCAGTCTGGAACTAACTACTTCTGCCAAAAACTTGACAGCTGAATTATCAGACACACAACAGACAATCCTCGTTTCTGCCAACGGAATAAATAAAAAAGCAAGCTCTGTTTCTTTTGCAATATGGAGCGATGAAAACGGACAGGACGACCTGGTATGGATCACTGCTTCCAAAGATAAAACAGGACACTGGAGTGCCTCTGTGCCCGTAAAGGGTCATAATAATTCCAGAGTCTACTACATCCACTGTTACCAGACCGTAAATAAAAAGAGTTCCTTTTTCGATGACACTGAAGTTACGGTTTCCACGGCCCAGGCTGCTATTTCCATTGAAAATAAGGATAACGTAAACGGAAGTTTTCAGGTAAGAATTTCGAATTTGAAGGTTCCGGCCGGTGTGAAAAAAGTTCAGGTTCCTGTTTGGGGCGATACAAACGGCCAGAATGACCTTATCTGGTACGATGCCGAAAAAGATGGCAATGACTACATTGTAAATGTGTCCATTGCAGACCACAATTTTGAAACCGGTCTCTACAATGTCCATTTATACATAACAGATAACAATGATATCCGTGAATGTACTGCCATCTCTTCAGTAGAAATTTCTCATTCCTCTGGTCTTTCCATCTCCTTAAGCGAAGATGAAATGACTGCGCATGCCGCCTATTTTGGAAAAAGTGCTGCTTCTCTCCGGGCTGCAGTCTGGAGTGAACAAAACGGACAGGATGACCTAGTATGGTATGATATGTCATCAAATACAAACGGTAAATATGTAAACATTCCAATCAGTTCTCACAAAACTGCCGGAAAATACTATGTGCATATTTACAGTGGGAATAGCTTTTTATGTTCAGGAGAATTTGAAGTTTCTGATGTCTCTGCCAAAGCTTCTGTCAGCAAGATAGATAATAAAAACGGCACATTCCGCATAACAATCTCTGACATTGGCTGTGCTTCCGGAGTTTCTTCCGTAAGTGTTCCGGTTTGGGTTGGCAGCAATCAAAGTAAAATCTACTGGTACACTGCAAAAAAGGCCTCCGATGGAAGTTACTATGTGGATGTTGATGTGAAAAACCACAAATACACCTTCGGAAATTATACTGCTCACGTATATATATATGGAAAGAACGGAATTGGAAAGAATGTCTGCAAAGCTTCTGCATCTTTAACTGCCAAAAATTTTATTTATACCGAAAGCATCAGCTCTAACAAAACAAGGGTATGGATCACAGGAACGGATTCTTCTGTAAAAAGTGTCAGCTTTCCAACCTGGAGCAAAAAAAATGATCAGGATGACCTGGTATGGTATGCGGCTACAAAATCGGGCAATGCCTGGTATGCAGACATCGACAGTTCCCGCCACAAACACGAAGGAATCTATTACACACACTGCTATACCTACAACAGCAGCGGAACAGGAAGCTTTGTCGGAGGAACCTCCTACACACTAAGCTTTTCCGCAAAAGATGCCGCTCTTTACAGCAAAAAAGAAAGGGATTCTGCTATCATTGCAAATCTTTTGACCTATAACAGCAGACCCGACATTTACGACGGAAACATTGATTTTATAAGAGCTGCGAAGAATATTGTAACAGATGAATCAAAGGGTTATGGACATACCTGGCCCAAAACAATAAGCTGCGCCGGCCTTGTAGGGCTGACCTTAACCTACTGCGGATATGGAGATTTTGTAAAAGCCGATCCCCTCGGCTGGAGTTATATTGACCTTGGCGATGAATATGAGGCTACTTTGATCAATGAATGTAGAGCCTCCTGGAATGCTGTCACAATCAATGGTCTTAATTATGCGAGATACCTCCAGCCCGGTGATCTGCTCTATACCTACACAAATCAATTTGAAAATCATATCGCCATCTATGCCGGAAATGGCTATACCATCGAGGCAAGAGGGCCGTCCGGAGCAACGGATGCAGATGATACAGGTGTTGAAACCGGTATTTACTATATGCCAGTTTCTTCCATAACCTATCAGGGCTTTTTCCGTCTTCCGAATCTTCATACTTTGAATTAATAAGCGCAATCAAAAAAATCATGCTTCGTGCAAAAAAATCCCTGTCGATTAAATCGACAGGGATTTCATTTTATAAATTAATTATGCATTAACTTCGATAACCTGTTTTTTGTTATAGGTTCCGCAAGCTTTGCAAACTCTGTGCGGCATTGTAAGCTCGCCACATTTATCGCATTTAATAAGATTAACAGCACCCATTTTCCAGTTTGCTCTTCTCTTATCTCTTCTTGCTCTTGATGTTTTATTCTTTGGACAGATTGACACGGTTATACCTCCTTAAACTGACTAAATATATCTTTAATAGCAGCCATTCTCGGGTCGGTTGCTTCTTCTTTACAGCTGCAAGTCCTTATATTAAGGTTTGCACCGCACCGACTGCAGATTCCTTTGCAATCTTCTCTGCACAGCACTCGAATCGGCCATCGCAGCAGGATCTCATCTATGAAAAGTGCCTCCGGGTATACACTCTTCTCTACCACAAAGAAAGAATCTCCATCTCTTTCTTTTTCCGGCAGCTTCATATCGACCTCACACTCGCCATCAAAATTGACATTGTACTTCACCATCTCAAGACATCTTGAACAGGGAATCATTACATCAGCCGCTCCGGAATAAGAAATTCCAAGCACCTGATCTCCAGTATTTACAATCGTCAGCTCCATTGGGCCAAGCTGGCAAACCTGGTATTCTTCTCCATTTACCTCCACAGAGGAAATAAGATTCTCAAGCTGGTATTCTTTTTTTCCGCCATCAACCTGAAGCAGTTTTGAAAGATCTATACTCATTTCAGACTCCTAACCACACAATCGACAGTATATAGATATAACTAGCCATTGTCAAGCAATTTTTGTTATTTATTTTTTACCAACCAGGGCAACTGTATCACGGCAGATAGCCAGCTCTTCGTTTGTAGGAATTACGCAAACCGGAACCTTTGAATCTTCTGTTGTGATAATTCTATTGTCGCCTCTCATAAGGTTCTTCTCATGATCAAGCTTAATTCCGAGATAACCAAAGCTATCAACGATTGCAGCTCTAACCTGAGCATCATTTTCTCCGATACCTGCTGTAAATGCAATTGCATCCACACCGTTCATAGCTGCAATATAAGCACCGATCTTTCTGATTACACGATACTCAAATACCTCAAGAGCTGCGATAGCATATTTGTTTCCTCCGTTTGCAGCATCTTCCAGATCTCTGAAATCGCTGGACAGATCATTGGAAAGTCCATATACACCGGATTTTTTATTCAGAACGTTGATGACTTCTTCCAGAGAAATATTCTCTTTCTGTGCAATAAACTCTACGATAGCAGGGTCAATACTTCCGGAACGTGTTCCCATTACAAGACCATCCAGAGGAGTCATACCCATAGATGTATCGATACATTTTCCATTCAGTACTGCACTGATGGATGCTCCGTTTCCAAGGTGACAAACAACGATTTTGGAATTGTTCAGATCAAGTCCTAAGAATTTAGCTGTTTCTTTAGAAACAAAGCTATGTGAGGTTCCGTGGAAGCCATAACGTCTTACTTTGTATTTCTCATAGTATTTTGCAGGAAGTCCATAAAGGAATGCTTTTGCAGGCATTGTCTGATGGAATGCTGTATCAAATACTGCAACCATCGGCACACCCGGCATAAGCTCCTGGCAAACACGAATTCCGATCAGGTTTGCAGGATTGTGAAGAGGTGCAAGATCAGAAACCTCTTCAATTGCCTTGATTACCTCCTCTGTAATAAGAGTAGATGCTGCAAACTTCTCTCCGCCGTGAACAACTCTGTGTCCGACTGCTTCAATTTCTTTCAGATCTTTCACAGCGCCTGTTTTCTCGTTTGTAAGTGCTTCCAGTACAAACTGAATTGCTTCTTTGTGTGTAGGCATTGCAAGATCAGTTATCTCTTTATCTTCTCCTGCCTTCTGATATACAAGGCGTCCGTCGATTCCGATACGCTCGCAAAGTCCCTTTGCAAGTACATCTTCTGTTTTTGAATCGATCAACTGATATTTTAAGGATGAGCTTCCGCAGTTAATTACTAAAACCTTCATTTTCTATTCCTCCAACGAATTATTTCTGAGCATTCTGTGCCTGTACTGCTGTAAGTGCTACAACACCAACGATGTCATCTGCAAAGCAGCCTCTGGAAAGATCATTTACCGGCATAGAAAGTCCCTGAAGAACCGGGCCGTATGCATTTGCTTTTGCAAGTCTCTGTACCAGCTTGTATCCGATATTTCCAGCTTCAAGAGAAGGGAACACCAGGGTATTTGCATAGCCTGCTACCGGGCTTCCCGGTGCCTTTGACTGTCCAACCTCAGGAACCAGAGCTGCATCAAGCTGAAGTTCTCCGTCTACGATCATCTCCGGGAATCTTTCCTTTGCAAGTGCAACTGCATCTGCAACCTTTGTTACATCGTCATGCTTTGCACTTCCCTTTGATGAATAAGAAAGCATAGCAACCTTCGGCTCAGCTCCTACAAATGATTTGAAGGACTCTGCAGAAAGGCCTGCAATCTCTGCCAGCTTAGCGGAATCAAAATCGGTATTAACAGCACAATCAGCAAATACAAATACGCCGTTCTCACCGCAATCACAATTCGGTACTTCCATTACGAAGAAACCGGATACACTGCTGATTCCCGGTTTTGTCTTCAGAAGCTGAAGAGCCGGACGAATGGTATTTCCTGTGGAATGGCATGCTCCGGAAACAGCTCCGTCTGCATCTCCGCATTTGCACATAAGACATGCATAATACATATAGTCTTTCTGCATTGTCTCTTCTGCGATCTGAGCAGTAACACCCTTCTTTCCTCTAAGCTCTACAAATTTGTCAATATATTTCTGCTTATTCGGATCTGTATAAGGATCTACAATTGTTGCACCTGAAATATCGTATCCCTTTGAATTTTCTGCGATTTCCTCCGGAGTACCGATAATAACGATATTAGCGATATCCTCTTTGATAATCTTTTCAGCTGCGTCAAAAGTACGTTTGTCCATTGACTCCGGCAAAACGATTGTCTTCTTATCTGCTCTTGCTCTTTCCTTAATACCATCAATAAAGCTCATTTTATTGCTCCTTTCAATCTATTCTCTTTTTATACTCTTTTAAGAGAAAACATTCGATTTCATTATATTCCTCTTGTTTTCATTTCACAATGTTTTTTTTCTTCCTTTTTGGTATAATTACCCATACAGATTGTATCGATAAATCATTTTTATCTACCCTAACCCATAAGTATTTGGAGGAAACCACCTTGAAAACCGTCGCTGTTATTGCTGAATTTAATCCTTTCCACTGTGGACACCAGTATTTTTTACAGGAAGTAAGAAAGCTGTCTTGCGCCGATCATATTCTCGTTCTCATGAGTGGTGACTTTGTACAGCGGGGAGAGCCGGCCATCTGGAACAAATACATCCGTACAAAACACTCTCTGCTTGGTGGTGCAGATTTGGTTTTAGAACTTCCCTTAGCCTTTTCCTGCGGCAGCGCACAGTTATTTGCAAGTGGTTCTATTTCTATTTTGAATCAACTCAACTGCATTGATGAACTTTGGTTTGGAAGTGAAGCGGGTGATATTTCTATTTTTAAAGAAGTTTCCGAAATACTTTCTGAAGAATCCCCTGAATATTCTTCTAAGCTAAAGGAAGCTTTAAAAAAAGGAGTCTCTTTTCCAAAGGCCAGGCTTACCGCCCTGCTTTCTGATCCTCGTTTTAAAAAGCTTTTTGCTTCTGCAAACGAAGCTGCTTCATTTTTTTCTTCTCCAAATAACATTCTCGGCATGGAATACTGCCTTGCTCTGAAGCTTTGCAACAGCCGCATTCTGCCGCAGACTCTGAAGCGCTCCGGCGCCGGTTATCATGACACGAACCTTTCCGGAAAATTTCCTTCTGCCAGCGGAATCCGCTCTGCTCTTTTCGATGGAAATTATCATGAGATTTTTTCCTCCATGCCTGTTTTTTTTAAAGCAGATCCAGATTCCGACTCTTATTTGCAGCAATGTCTTTCAGCCGATGACTTTTCTCTCCTATTAAAATACAGGCTTTTATCTGAAACTGACCACTCACTTTGTGTTTATTCCGACATTTCTCCCGATTTGGCCAGACGCATAAAGCTCCTGGAAAATGAATTTCATTCTTTTTCCCAGTTTGCCCTGCTTTTAAAAAATAAAAGCATCACTTATTCTCGGATCAGTCGCTGCCTGATGCATATTCTGCTGAATATTCGCTCAGAGGATACTGACCTTGCCCTTTCACACGATTTTGTCCGTCTCCTTGGTATTTCAAATGCAGGCCCGCTTTTAAAGGAACTGAAAAAAAGCTCCTCCCTAAGACTTGTCAGCACTTCAAAAGAACTTGCTGCCTTGCCTTATCAGAAAGAGCTTTTTGCATCGAATTTATACGCTTCCGTTTTTTCTCAGAAATATGATACAAACTACATCAACGATCTTCAACATAAATTGACAAGGATCGACTGATTGTTCCGCTGTGATCAGTTTTTAAAGCTGTGAATCGGAGCCGGTATTCTTCCACCTCTGCTTATCATTGCCTCACAGGAATATGTGTTTACCGGCATAATGGGAGCATAGCCCAAAAGTCCTCCGAATTCAACGGATTCTCCCACACCTTTTCCGATTACAGGAATCACACGTACTGCTGTCGTTTTCGCATTTACCATACCAATTGCCATCTCGTCTGCAATGATTCCGGAGATTGTACTTGCGCTGGTATCTCCCGGGATTGCGATCATATCCAGACCTACCGAGCAAACACAGGTCATTGCTTCCAGCTTTTCAATTGTAAGTGCTCCGCAATTTGCCGCATCGATCATTCCCTGATCCTCACTTACCGGTATAAATGCTCCGCTCAGACCACCTACATAGGAAGATGCCATTACTCCGCCCTTCTTCACCTGGTCATTTAAAAGAGCCAATGCTGCAGTTGTTCCTGGTGCTCCTACTGACTCCAAGCCGATTTCCTGCAGAATGTCTGCAACAGAATCACCAATTGCCGGTGTCGGTGCCAGTGAAAGATCTACGATACCAAAAGGTATTCCCAGTCTCTTGGAAGCTTCCTTTGCAACCAGCTGTCCCACACGGGTAACCTTAAATGCTGTCTTTTTGATTGTCTCGCAAAGCACTTCAAAGCTTTCACCTCTTACACTCTGAAGGGCATGTTTTACAACACCGGGGCCAGATACGCCTACGTTGATAATTGCGTCTGCTTCTGTTACACCATGGAATGCTCCTGCCATAAACGGGTTGTCATCCGGTGCATTACAAAATACAACCAGCTTTGCACATCCCATGCAGCTGTCGTCCTTTGTTTCTTCTGCTGTTTTTCTTACGATTTCTCCCATCAGCTTTACAGCATCCATATTGATGCCGGTTCTGGTAGATCCAAGATTAACGGAAGAGCATACTCTCTCTGTTTCAGCCAATGCCTTTGGAATCGAACGGATCAAAAGCTCATCTGCCTTTGTCATTCCCTTTGATACAAGTGCGGAGTAGCCGCCCAGGAAATTCACGCCAACCTCATGAGCTGCCTTGTCCAGGGTTTTTGCAATCGATACAAAATCCTCTTCACTTTTGCATGCTGCAGATCCTATAATGCCGATGGGTGTAACGGAAATTCTTTTGTTTACGATTGGAATTCCATACTCTGCTGAAATCTGCTCTCCTGTGCTTACCAGATTCTTTGCCAGAGAAGTAATCTTTTCATATATTTTTCGATTTAATTCATTTATATCAGAATCCATACAATCCAAAAGACTGATTCCCAGAGTAATGGTTCTCACATCGAGATTCTCGTGTTCAATCATCTCATTGGTTTCATGTACCTCGAATATATTAATCATTCTTTTTCTCCTCGTCTTATTATATTCTGTGCATCATGTTAAAAATGTCTTCTCTCTGACAACGAATCAGTACGCCCAGTTCCTCACCGATTCCATTCAGATCTGATGCCAGCTGTTCTGCCTGCACATCTGCATTAGAGGTATCTACGATCATCATCATATTAAAAACGCCCTGAAGAATTGTCTGTGAAATATCTTCAATATTGATTTTGTGTTCTGCAAGATAAGTACATACCTTTGCAATAATTCCCACGGTGTCATGTCCTACTACTGTAACGATTGTTTTCTTCATAATTCTCCTCCTACCATTCTAAAAGTTCTCCGGGTTCTTCCCTTTTTGCAACTTCTATATTAAAATCCCCTGCTTTGTAGGGACCTTCCCCAAATGTAATTTCTGAACAAACTGTTTCATATGCCAAAGCCGGATAATTATTTTCCCGGCTTAGATGTCCAAGTATAATGCTTTTCATATTGTCGTGCAGTACAGCATTCAACAGTTTTCCGGCACTTTCGTTGGAAAGATGTCCTCTGTCACTTAATATCCTTTTCTTCAGATAGTAGGGATAAGCTCCTACCTCCAGCATATTTACATCATGATTTGACTCCAATAACAGAGTATCCAGATTTTTCAGCTGATCGACAATATAGTCATCATAACACCCAAGATCCGTAGCTACAGCAAAGCTTTTTCCATCTGCATCAAAGCGATATCCGAAAGGTTCTGCTGCATCATGGCTGGTTGAAAAAGGACGGATTTTGATATTCCCTATCACAAACTCCCTGTCTGCTTTTATTTCCCTGAGCAGGCCCTCCGGCATCTTTCCTGTTTTTGAGTCCTGGGTGGCCGCCTCATAGGTTTTTTTTGCAGTGACAATCGGCATTCCAAGTTTTCTTGCTAATACCCCAAGGCTTTTAATGTGATCTGCATGCTCATGCGTAATCAAAAGAGCGTCAATGTCACCTCCCGTCAGACCGATTTTATTGAGACCCTGCTCAATCTTCTTCCCACTTATTCCGGCATCCACCAGAAGGTGTGTGCTGTCTGTTCCGACGTATATGCAGTTTCCGCTGCTTCCACTGGCAATGCTGCAGACTCTCATTGCAAATATCCTTCCAAAAGTTTTTTGTCTATCACTTTAGCAGTATCCGAGAAAAAACCGCTGTTGTCAATGACAAAGTCGCATCCTTTTCGAAATTCCTCCTCTGATGGCTGACTTTTCATAACGCTTTCTGCTCTCTCTTTGCTTATATTTCTTCCCTCCTGCAATCGCTTCAGGCGCACTTCTCTTTGTGCATAAACATACCAGAATTCCTGACAAATTTCCCGATATGCCGTTCCCAGCAATAAAGCAGCCTCAAAAATCAAGATCGGAGCTCCCTTAACCCTTGCTCTGTCAATTCGCTCCGTAACTTCATTCCACACTGCTGGATGGATGATGGAATTCATCTTTTCCAGAATTTCGGGCTGACGAAAGGCTACCTGACCGATTTTTTTTCGATCCAGGCTTCCGTTTTCCAGAATATATTCTTCCGAAAAAATGCCTCTAAGCTGTCTGTAGCACTCTGTTCCGGGTTCCATCAGCTCATGTCCCACATCATCGGCCATTATAATTTCTGCCTTATATTTTTCCTGCAAGTAAGTACAGACCTGCGTTTTTCCGCTTCCGATTCCCCCTGTCAGTCCAATTACCTTCATTTTACACTCCTATCAATGACATTCATCCCAATTTGATCCGATATTAAGATCCACCTCAAGCTTTACACGAAGACTTGCTGCTCTTTCCATTTCTTCTCTTAAAAGAATGCTGACCTTTTCCGCTTCCTCTTTTGGCGCCTCTAAAAGCAGTTCATCGTGAACCTGAAGAATCATTTTTGCCCGGCACTCTTCTGCTTTCAGCCGCTTCTCTACATTGTTCATTGCGATTTTAATAATATCTGCTGCAGTTCCCTGGATCGGTGCGTTCATGGCAACTCTTTCTCCAAAAGAACGCTGCATAAAATTACTGGATTTCAGTTCCGGTATTGGTCTTCTTCTTCCGTAAAGGGTTGTTGTATATCCATTCTCCTTTGCTTCTTCTACTGCGTGGTCTAAATATTCTTTGATTCCAGGATATGTTTCAAAATATTTCTGAATATATTGCTGTGCTTCCTTGCGGCTGATGCTCAGATCCTGGCTCAATCCAAATGAACTGATGCCGTATACAATTCCGAAGTTGACTGCCTTTGCATTCCTTCTCTGCTGTGCGGTAACCTCTTCGATTGGGACCTCAAAGACCTGGGAAGCGGTTATTCTGTGTATATCACTTTCCTGATTATAGGCTTCAATCAATTTTTCGTCATTGGACATATGTGCTAAAACACGCAACTCGATCTGGGAATAGTCTGCATCTATAAATACATATCCCTCTTTTGCAGTAAATACTCTTCGAATTTTCCGGCCAAGCTCCATTCTGACAGGGATATTTTGCAAATTTGGATCCGTTGAGGAAATACGTCCGGTAGCCGTTACGGTTTGCTGGAAATGGGAATGTATTCTTCCATCCTCTGCAACATAGCCGCCAAGTGCATCCGCATAAGTCGATTTTAATTTTGCAAGCTGCCGGTAACTTAAAATATCCTTTGCAATCGGAGCCTGCTCCGCTAATTTTTCCAAGACATCTACTGCAGTAGAATAACCGCTTTTTGTTTTTTTTGCTCCCGGAAGCTTCATTTTTTCAAAAAGGATTACTCCCAGCTGTTTGGGTGACTGGATATTAAATTCTTCGCCTGCTTCTTCATAAATTTTTTTCTCAAGTTTCTTCAGCTCTCCACTAAGCTGACGTGAAAATTCCATTAGCTCTTCCGTATTCATTCTTATGCCGGACTTTTCTATATCACTCAGTGTGTACACAAAAGGCATTTCAATTTTCGCAAAAAGGCTTTCCATCCCTTTTTCTCTTAATGCCTCTTCCATTGCTTTCCTGCAGATCAAAGCCGTGTAAGCAATATAAGCTGCGATCCTGCCTCTCTTTTCCTGTGAGATTACCGTCTTTTTTGTGATTTTTTCTCCAATTATCTCCTCCACAGATGGCAGGCTCTTTCCCGCATATTCTCCTGCAATGTATTCATAAGAATACTCTGCCCGAAGAGGATCCAGCAGATATGCCGCAATAATGCAGTCAAAGAGTTCTTTTTTTTCTTCTGTCTGCAGTACATTTTGCTCCTCTTTGAATTTATAGGTAACCGGTTTTTTGACTTTTTCAATCAACTTAGACAGTTTTTCTTTTAGATATATATCTGTCAAAAAGCCCTGGGCAGCTATATAGATTGTCCTCTGTGCAAATGCCAAAGACAAACCAATGACTTCTTCCCCGTCCATATCCAGATAAAATGCCGCCGTTTCTTCTTTTTCGGCTTCTTCAAATATCTTCTCTGACGCAGACAAATCTTCTATCCACTCTATCTTGATGTCCTCATTTGCAGCCTTGTATGTTTCCTGAAAACGTGAAAAAAGATTTTTAAATCCAAGTTCCTTATAAAGGGCATAAGCCTGAGCTGTATAAAGATTTTCTATTTCGAAATCCTCTATTTTTCCGATTGCCTCTACATCTCTCTTGATGGTAGCCAGCTTTTGGGAAAGCTCTGCCAGATCATAATGATCCCGCATGGCCTCAAATGCCTTTTTGGGCTTTATTTCATCCATATGCATATGTGCATTTTCAAGCGTTTCATATTTTAAAAGAAGATTCGTAGCTGTTTTTTCTCCAATTCCAGGCAGTCCCGGTATATTGTCTGACGCATCCCCCATCATGGCCTTTAAATCCACAATCTGATTTGGATTTATTTGATAAACTTCCTTCACCCGGATCGGTGTAAAGCTTTCCACTGTAGTGCTTCCTTTGCTGCTTCTTGGAAGGATCAGGGTTGTTTTTTCACTTACCAGCTGAAGCAGGTCTCTGTCTCCGGAAAGAATATTTACCGTAAATCCTTCTCTTTCTGCTTCCGCTGCCGCAGAGCCAAGCAAATCATCTGCCTCGAATCCCTCTCTTTCCAGGATTTTTACACCCATAGCCAAAAGTACCTCTTTCATCAGAGGAACCTGACTTACCAGCTCCTTTGGCATAGGCTTTCTTGTACCCTTGTAGGCATCATACATTTTATGACGAAAGGTGGGTGCCGAAAGATCAAAGGCAACTGCCATATGATCCGGCTTCACATCATCGATCACTTTAAAAATAATATTCAAAAAGCCATAAACAGCATTGGTATAAACTCCCTTGGCATTTGTCAATAAGGGCAAAGCATAATACGCTCTGTTTAAAATACTGTGTCCATCTATTAGAAGTAGATTCTTTTTCATTTCTTCCTCCGCTCTTTATTTTTCTTTTTCTTCTATGGGTATAAGATTTTTCAAAAAGGAAGAAGGTATCATCTTTTTTTCAAAGCGCTCCTTCACAGCATAAATATTCAGCCTTTTTCTCGCTCTTGTCATTCCAACATAAAACAGTCTCCGCTCTTCCTCCAGATCCTGCTCCAAGGATGCCTTATGAAATGGAATGACTCCTTCATTTACGTCTAATATATATACTATATCATATTCTTTTCCCTTGCTCGCATGAAGTGTCGTAATTTTCACCGAATTGCTATTACTAATTGGGCATTTGTCTTTTTTTACTTTTTCTCTATACTGCGCAATATGCTCCGCCCAATCCTGTAAATTTTTAAAAGGCCTGGCACTCTCCATAATTTCATCCAACAATCCAAAAAGTTCCTCATATGGAAGTCTTTTTTCGGCAGCATATTCCCGGATATATTGATCATATCCTATAACTTTGCGGATATAATTTATGGCTCCGTAGGGTGGCAGCTGTGCGATTGCATGTACATCCTGTTCAAATTCCTCTATTCTCTGCCACATCCATTGTCTGTCTTCATAATAGATAAAAAGACTTTCAAAATTCACTTTTTTCTCAAAAAAGGCATCACGTGAAATAAAGCGATTTGGTTTATTGCAAATTCGAACAAAATCCTCTCTTTTTGTGCTTCCGGATGCAATCTGGAGATACGCCATCAGATCTTTTGCCATGAAATGATCAAAAATGCAGGGGATTTCCTGCTGAGCTTCAAATGGAATTCTGTCCGATATCAGCTTTTCAATTGCCGCCCTAGCTCCGAAATTCGTTCTTACCAGCACTGCAATCTCTCCATAGGACGTTCCGCTCTTTACCTCTTTCCGTATATTAAAGGACAAGGCATCTGTTTCCTTCCAGACATCTTGAAAAATGCAGACAGATACTGCATCCCCTGCTTTTTTCTCTGTAAAAAGTTCCTTTGCATAACGTTTTTTATTATCCCTGATTACCCTTCCTGCTGCCCTTAAAATCTGCGGCGTACTACGGTAATTTTGAGAAAGACGAACGATTTCGCAGCCATCATACTGTTTTGGAAACGAGAGCATGATATCCGGATTTGACCCACGAAAGCGGTAAATTGATTGATCATCATCCCCTACAATAAAAAGATTTTTCTCCGGTTCTGCCAGCATCTGCACAATTCGATATTGAAGTGGATTAATATCCTGAAACTCATCTACCAAGATATAAGAAAATTGCTTCTGCCACCTCTTTAAAGCATCTGCATTTGTTTTTAAAAGCTGAAACGCAGCTGTATTGATATCATCAAAGTCCAGCTTTCTGTTTTCCTTCAGCCATCTCCTATATTCCGCAAACACCTTGCGGAAGGTTTCGGCCGGAAGTGCTGTAGAATAAAAATTTTTTGAAGCAATGCCGTTTCCCTTTACATAGCTGATTTCCTTTGCAACATTTGACATCAGCTCCTGCTGTAAAAAATCATCCTGGCAAAAAGACTCCAGTATTTCCTTTAGTAAAATATTCTTTTTTTCTTCTCCGATAATGCTGTCTGCAGGCAAACGGCACTCTCTGCGCAAAATGTAATAAAAAATCCCATGGAGCGTTCCAAAATTAACTTTTTCACCGTTATTTTGCTCTAACTGCAAAAATCTCTCTTTCATCTCCGCTGCTGCGGATCTGGTAAAGGTAACTACCAGAATAGATGAAGGAGAGACCCCCATTTCAATCAGATTCTTTATCCTGCCTGTTATAACAGCTGTTTTTCCACATCCCGGCCCGGCAAGCACCAGCATTGGGCCATCCATGTGCATCACAGCCCTGACCTGTGATTCATTAAATGAAACCATATCCTTTTCCTGAAAGAGAAAGGTGTGGAGAATTAAAGCTCCACACCCTTGTCTCTTAAGTAATTCATAATATCGCCCACTGTGTTGATATCTGTCAGATCCTCAGCCGGAATCTCAACAGAATACTCTTCCTCAAGCGCCATGACCATCTCAAAAAGGTCCAAAGAATCCGCTCCAAGATCATCCTTAAAGTCCGTGTCCTCTGTGATTGTTGCCTGATCGTAACCGAACTGCTCTGACAATAATTCTTTTAACTTTTCTAGCATGATACAAACTCCTTTATAGCTGTACTAACTTTCTTCTAGAGTGTATTAACTATGACGCAATTTGTCAACATTAACTTTACGTCTAGAGATTTTAGATT
This sequence comes from bacterium, assembly GCA_963624695.1. GTDB lineage: Bacteria > Bacillota > Clostridia > Lachnospirales > Lachnospiraceae > Alectryocaccobium. The sequence continues at coordinate 11,978 of CAVFRH010000123.1, read as the reverse complement.
GCTTCGTGGGAGCCGGTGCCTTTACTTTGAGATTGATCTGCGATGATATTCCAAGTGCCAGACCAATCTCTATCATGAGAAAGAGAACCGACGTACCTCCGTAACTCACAAAAGGCAAAGTTACTCCTGTTGTCGGAATAATGTTCAATACAACACAGATGTTCAAAACAACCTGCAAGGTAATATGAACAAAAATGCCGCTGGCAATCAGGCAGCCTTGAAGATCCGGCGCATTCTGTGCGATACAGAAAAGCCGGTACAAAAGGTAAGCAAAAAGCATCAAAACCAATATTGCTCCGAACAAGCCCAGCTCCTCACAAATAATAGAGAAGATCATGTCATTTTGAGCCTCCGGTATGGTGTCTAGCTTTTGCGTGCTGTTTCCAAGACCTTTTCCAAAAAAGCCGCCGCTTCCGATTGCATATAGGCCCTGCAGCACCTGATATCCACCATAATCTGAATACTTCTCCGGATTCAGCCAAACCAGAACACGTCGAAGACGAAAGCTCTCGCTGTCCTGAAAGTTTCGTAAAATAAAAATTCCTATTGCCGCTGCAATTGCAAAGATAATAAAGGCGATTACAAAAGGTTTTGTTCTGGGATGAGCAATAAAAATGATAAAAATAGAAATCACCATAATAATGATGGCCGTCGAAAGGTTCTCCGTAAAATAATAAGCAGCAAATGCTGCCAGACCACCATATAACAGTAAAATTCCAACTCCCTTTGCCGTATAAAATTCTCTTCCCCTTCGAATGATCTGGTGTGTAATAAAAAGAATAACTGCTATCTTTGCAATTTCCGAAGGTTGAAAGGAAAAGCTGGTTCCAATTCCAAGCCATCTTCTTGCACCACCTGCAGTAACTCCGAGTGGTGTATACTTTACCATAGCCATCAGTAAAATAGAGATCCCGTACAAAATCGGAGATATTTTATAAAAAAAGTGATAATCCAATTTTGAAATAGCAATCGCAAATATAACTGCAACGATACTGATGATTAACTGGTGCTGCAGGTAATACAGGTCATTTGACATTTTTGTGCCAGCTTCATAAGAGCTTGCACTGTAAAGCATAACAAGCCCAAAGCACATGAGGATAATGACTACTGCCAAAAGGTTGTAGTCATAATATCCACCATTCATTTTTACTTTGGACTTATTTCTTTTTTTTAACAGCATTCTCAGCTCCCGTTATCTCCCCATACAACAACCTTCGTTCCTACCGAAACATAACTGTAAATTTCCTTTGCGGCATCGTATGGTGTATTTATGCAACCATGAGAACCATTGTTCAGATAAATTGTTCCTCCGAATTCTCCTCTGGACTGCATATCATGTATTCCGACATCACCGTTAAAGGGCATCCAATAATCTACATAGGTCACATATTCATAGGTTCCGTCTGACTGCATCGGTCCGTGCATCGTATAATTTTGTGTCTTGTAAAAAATATGCCAGATACCATTGCTCGGTGTATAGGTATCATAGGAAAGATTGGTATACACGGAACCACTAACGATTGGTGTATCTACTTTCACTTCTCCATTTACATAGCAGATCATTCTCTGCTCCGGAATAATAATCTCCACATAAGTTTCTTCTGAAAGAAGTGTTCCCGTATCCGATCTGCTCAATACTGCTTTCACAGTTGCATCTTTTCCGGCTTCAACTGCATCGCAAACTGCCTGAGCTGTCTTGTCAACATCTATGCGCCAGCCTGTATCTGTTCCTGCATCCAAATGAACCAGTTCTCCGGAATAGGTAACAAAAAGATAATCATCATTCAAAAGGTTATTATTTGTTGCCCATGTTTCAACCCAGCTTTTTACCTGTTCCATATCGATCTGCGGATTTCCATCCTCATCTTCTACCAGCATAGGCTTCAAAAGCTTTTGATTTAAAACAGAAGTGTTTTTTTCGTCTGTGCCAATCACCAGAGAAATATTTATGTTTGTAAGTGCATCCACTTTCTTTTCATAATCAATCTGCTTGTTTGCAGCTTTCACTTCTTCATTTAAAGCTTCATCATCTGAAAGCACAGCCGGTTTTACATAGCAGTCCTGATCAGCAAGCGAAAGCTGTGTTTCCCCTTTTTCAACTGCGGTATCTACCAATTCCAGAACCTTATCGAAGTCCAGTTCACTTCCATAGTTTTCTGCTACAATATGCCAATATCCATCCTCTTGCTTTTCTTTATATGCATCCGTCGGTGCCACGCCATCTGTAATGCACTCCAAAGAAGAAAGCCAATTTGAAATTGCATCCGAGCTGTAGGTATATGCCAGTTTTACATCCCCTGAAACCGGATTTTTCATATTGAAAATCCATAAAATAGGATCTTGCTCTTTCATAAATTCCTCTACAGATCCATCTCCGGAATATTTCATTTCAATATCCGGTCCGGAAAGAGTATAGGTTCGTCCTTCCTGATCCGTAAGTGTAAAGGTATATTCATCGATATCTGCCTGAAAAATTGCTTTTGTTTCTTCTACCGTCAAATCCGAACAATCTACCCCATTCAGCATTGTTCCTGTATAAAAATGTTCTGTATAATACTTGTATTTTTGCATGTAAAAGAGTGCTGCGATTCCAACTACTGCTATAACGCCTACAAGAATGATAATCGCCACTAGATGTTTTTTTTCTTTTTCTTCCATAGCCTTACCCTAGAAAAGCATTTTATCTATATAAAAGGAAAGCGGCTCTGTAAGAGCCGCTTTTAAAATTATCAATCGTCAACGTATGGCATAATTGCCAGATGTCTTGCACGCTTTACTGCAAGAGTAACTGCTCTCTGATGTTTTGCACAGTTTCCGGTAACTCTTCTTGGAAGAATTTTTCCTCTCTCTGAAACAAATTTTTTCAGCTTTGCAGCATCCTTGTAGCTAATTGTATGATCTTTTCCACAGAAAATGCAGACTTTTTTTCTTCTGCGCGGAATTCTTTTTCTGGATGGAGTATATGTTCTTTCCTGATTCTCAGCCATTATTTTGTCCTCCCTTTATCAGTCCTGAGCAGGCTCTTCTGTAGCCGGAGCCTCTTCAACCTGTGCTTCTTCCTTCTGTTCCTCAACTACAACATCTTCCTCATCCTGACGAACGATAAGATAGCGGAGAACATTGTCCATGATACGAAGATCTGTCTCGATCTTTGCTGGAGCAGTAGGTTCTGCCTCAAAGTGAATAAAATAATAGAATCCTTCACGCTGTTTCTGAATCTCGTAAGCAAGTCTCTTCTTGCCCCACTCTTCAACATTTGTAATAACACCTGCAGCAGCTGTTACATAGCCTTTTGCTTTTTCAACGACCTCTGCTCTGGCATCGTCTTCAATTTTGGTTGTCACTACCAATGCCAATTCATACTTGTTCATTTTTTTTCCTCCTTATGGTCTGTTGGCTTTTCGCACACGCGAAAAACAAGGATGTTTTCACTTCCTACGGATTCAGATTCTATCATACCTGCTTAGTTCTGTAAAGCACTTATTTTTACCATTTTTCAGTATTTGGCCATTTTCTCTGCTCTTTTTTCTGTTATTATCTGATATATAATTAAATTCAAGGAGTGATCAAATGAAAAAAAGTATTACACGGGCTATTATTGATGCAACAGTAGACAGAGGACTTCGGGAAATCTACGAAGATCCCAGACGAAGCATCCGTAAGCTGGCTGATCTGGGCAAGCAATACAATAAGGGACGCTTTACCCAGGATGTCTATTCTATTTTTCAAGATCTTCTGCGCAATGATGACAGTCCCTACTATACTGCAATTGAACATCTTCTCCAAAATACCGACCGTAAAAATTTAAAGGATTTTGGCATCAATATGGGCTACAACAGCTTTACCATAGGCGGGAAAAAAATCCGAACCCTTCAGGAAACGGAAGGACTAAATATTCCGTGGGGTCTTTTAATCCGCTTAAATTCCATGAAAAAAACCGGCATGACTCCTCAGGATCTCCTTCCAATTATTGCTCAGGGGAAAAAACTCGGAATTTATACCTATCTGATTCGACTTGAGGGTTCCCTTTCCTATTTTGAAGATCTGCTGAAGGTTTTCATTACCTATGATGACTGTTCCTTTATTTTTGTCTTGCCGGATGAGGAAATCAGCCCTTCCATGTCCCAATATATCGGTGAATGCAGCAATGTACTCTATTTTCTTCCTGCTTTCGATGACAACTGCGGCTCCAACATCCGAATTTTAAAGAAATACAGAGCCTGGTACGGTCTCTACAGCACTTATAACAGTGACCCGGATGCCAACAACCTAATTTCCGTAGAAAGCACCTGGGAATATCTTTTGCAGGACAGTGCCTTTTTACTTACTCTTGCCGAAGACGGTACGGACCCCTCTATTGTGGATAAAACTACAGTCCGTATCAAAGAGACCCGACTTTCTCCCGTTGTTCCTCTTTTCATATTTGACGTTTATGGTGATACCATGCAGATTCAGAAGCTTATTTCCGGAAATATGTTTTTCTTTGAAATAATGTCTGACGGAAGCTTTCACACCAGCAACGGAGACTTTGCACAAACAGATGGTATTCCTAACCTTGAAAAGACCTTCCATGAGATTTTTCCGTAAAGTAAAGCTAAAGCGATCAGACAGCTTTAAACTCCTGTTTTCTGCTTTCTGACCGCTCCTTTATTGCATTTTATCCATTCTGTAGATTTACAGACTTTCTGCCAGCTTTCGAATCAGTTCCTTAATGGCGCCTACGAAAGCTGAAGGTTCCGTTTTACAGCCATCCTCCATCCAGTTTGAAACTGCCATAATGTAAACCTGGCAAAACATCTTATTGATAACCTCGTATGCGCTCATGTCTCCCAAGGTATCTTCAAATAAGAACTCTACGATGGGGCGCATGGATTCCAACAGATACTCACGAAAGGAATTTTGACCTTCTGTTCTAAGTGCAGAGCGGTAAAAGCCCTGGTCCTTATAAAACATTTCACAAACCGATTCCAAAAGTTCCCATCCGTTTTCATATGTTTTTGAACTGGCAAGATTAATAAAATCCATATAAAAAATCCAGTTCATTAAGTCGTACTTGTCTTTGAAATGATAATAAAAGCTTTTTCTGTTCATTCCGCAGCCGTCACATATGTCTGTAATACTTATCTTCGCAAAGCTTTTTTCCGACATAAGCTGTTTCATGGAACGCGCGAGTGATTCTTTTGTTACATTTGCATCTGCCATATCTATCCTCAATTATTTTTCAGAGAGCGTAAACTTAAAGGCTACTCCGTTTTCGTAATTTTCTGCCCAACATTTTTGCCGATGCAGATCCATAATCGCCTTTACAATGGAAAGTCCTATTCCGCTTCCGCCGTATTCCCTTGTTCTGGCCTTATCTACTTTATAAAATTTTGTCCAGATTTTGTCAAGCTCATCCTCCGGAATGGGTTTTCCGGTGTTGAATATGGTAGTGGTTACGATGCCATCTTTTTCCTCGCAATTAATATGTATCTTCTTGTCTCCCTCCAGATGATTTAATGCATTGGAAAGATAATTTGTAAGAACCTGTTCTATTTTAAATTCATCTGCCCATACAAATACAGATTCCGGAATATCATTTATGATCTCTGCATTTTTCTGCTCAATAACAATGGCAGATGCATTGACTACTCCATTGATCAGCTCCGAAAGATTAAATCTCGTAACCTCTAATTGATCTCTTCCGCATTCCAATTGGTTCAAGGAAAGAAGCTGTCTGACCAGGCGATTCATGCGATTCGCCTCATCGATAATCACATCGCAGTAATATTCTCTGCTTTCATTGTCTAAAAGCATCTCCTTCAGCCCTTCGGCATAACCTGAAATCAAGGCAATCGGTGTTTTTAGCTCATGGGAGGCATTGGATATAAACTCTCGACGCATCTCGTCGATTTGTTCCTTTTCTTCTATATCTTTTTCCAGTCTTGCATTCGCACTTTTTAACTCACTGACTGCTTTTTCCAGGCTCTGAGACATAATATTGAAGTTCTCCCCAAGCTGACCAATCTCATCTTCTCCTCCGGAGCTGTACTTCGCTTCAAAATCCAGCTTTGCCATTCTTCCGGACAGCTCTGTTAATTCTATAATCGGCTTTGTCAACCTTTTTGTGATCTGCCGAATAATAATTGAACTGACCAAAAGCATAATCACGCCTATGATCACATAAAAGGTCAGTGACAATTTAGCTGCTTCCTGGATATTGCTCATTGGATATCGTGCTGCATAATAATAGCCGTTGTCCAGTTTTCCCCAAATGCTTAAAAATTCTATCCCTTCACTTTTATCGCTTTTTCTTAGAATCTGGTAATCGTCCTTTTCCTCCAATATGCAGCTTTCTTCCGAATCCATTTCCAGGACATTTCCAAAAACCAAACGGATTATATCATCTGAATCCTTCGTGTTGCTCGCTTTCGAATTTAAGTTTTCATCTGTAATAACAAAGGCAAGGCTATTCATAGAACAATATTTCATGAACTCCTCTAACTCCTCCGTTGAATCGCTGGAATTAAGCTGCTGAAAGCTGTCTATCAGAATCTTTTTTCTGCCTTCCAGATACAATTTTTCTATAAATAATGCGTGTACGATTCCAATTGCTGCAAGCGTTATGGCTATGATCATCAAAAACGAAATACCTACGCGCCTTTTTAGTGATTTTTTCATGTTTACTTTCCTGTTTCGAATTTATATCCCATTCCCCAAACGGTTTTTATATGTTCACCCTTACTGCCCATTTTACTGCGCAATTTCTTTACGTGAGTGTCTATGGTTCTTGCATCCCCATAATAATCATAATTCCAGACATTATTTAATATGTTTTCTCTAGAAAGAGCGATTCCCTGATTTTCCATAAAATAAATAAGCAGCTCGAATTCCTTATAACTAAGTTCGATCGGTTTTCCATCCACCGAAGCAGTTCTTGCACTTTTATCCACACTTATGCCATCTATCGTAAGAACTGTATTTTCGTCCTGGCCAGACCGCCTTAAGATTGCCTCCACTCTGGCCACCAGAATTCTTGGACTGAAAGGCTTAGAAATATATTCATCTACTCCTATTTCAAATCCCATCAATTCATCTCTTTCCGTATCCTTTGCCGTAAGCATAATAATCGGTGTTTTCGATACGTTTCTTATCTCCTTTGCTACCTGCCAGCCATTTAATTTTGGCATCATTACATCCAGTATAACGAGACAAATTTCCTTATCTGAATAAAAAATGTTGAGTGCTTCTTCTCCATCTCCAGCCTCCAGAACCTGAAAACCGTTCATCGAAAGAAAGTCTCTTACCAATTTTCTCATTCTGCTCTCATCGTCTACCACAAGAATTTTTTTCTGATTCATAGCCGCATCTCCTATCCTAGAATTTTCTATTTTTAAATCTGAATCCAATCTTATGCAGAAACCCTGCCACTGGCAGCTTTCCTTGCATACTTTGGTATTCAAATGTCCTCACTCTAAGAGCACATTTTATTCATTAATTGTGTCCATTTCTTGTTTTTCCTTATTCTCTTTCCCGATACGTAAAAAGGACACCAATCATGATACTCCATGCATCAAAATCGGTGTCCGATTACAGTGGACCTGGCGGGAATCGAACCCGCGTCCGAAAGCCTATCCCTTCGGGCATCTCCCATCACAGTCATTCTATTTGTATTCCCTCAAAAATACGCCGAGTGACAGGCTTATTTTCTCAGTAGCTTCATAAATTCTTCATCATCCGCAAAGCTTAGGATGCGAAGTTCCCTGCTCTTTTCATGATGCCACATAGGAAGACGCAGGTTTCTTCCAATGCAGCAAGCAGCTTACGCTGCTAATGCAAATTCGTTATTATCTGCGTTTATATTTAGTTTCAGGTTGGTAACGCGGACCCAAAGCCGCGGATGGCTTCCCAAACTTCAAAACCCCCGTCGAAACCGGTACAAGCCCGTAAACATAAGGTTTTATTTGCAAAACAAGCCGGCATCGGTCCAAAGCCGGTTTGGCACGCAACAAATTAATTATAACAGATTTTTTGAAAATTAATATAGATTTTTCACTTTAAAATCTCTTTCTGCTTCTCTTCTCTGATCTTTCTTTGCAATTGTTTCCCGTTTGTCATAGAGTTTTTTACCCTTTGCCAATGCAATCTCCACCTTTACCAGAGAATCCTTTAAATAAACCTTTATTGGAACCAGTGTATATCCCTTTTCTGCTACTTTCCCCATAAGTTTACGTATTTCATATTTATGCAGCAGTAATTTTCTGACCCTCAAAGGATCTCGATTAAATATATTTCCCTTTTCATAAGGACTAATGTGCATACCATATATAAAGATTTCTCCATTTTCGATCCTCAAAAATGACTCCTTTATGGAACACTTTCCCATTCGAAGAGATTTCACTTCTGTTCCATGAAGCGCAATTCCTGCTTCATAAGAATCTTCTATAAAAAAATCATGAAATGCCTTTTTATTATTCGCAATCAGTTTTGTTCCTGTTTTTTTTGCCATAATGTTACCTGCACAATTATAATTTACTGCAACTATGAGAAACACGTTTTGCGAGTTTCTCATAAAAAAACTGCTGCACCGATGATGCAGCAGTTTCTCTGTTTATCAACCAAAGTTAATGTTCAGAAGGATTGCAAGAACGAAGAAAATAATTACAAGCACTCTGGTAATCTTTTTCAGATTTCCTTCCTTTGAGCGTCCCTTGTTCTTTCCCCAATAGGAGTCTGCAGGAACTCCACCTGCTAAAGCACCAAGTCCCTGTCCTTTTCCCTGCTGCATTAATATTACTATAACCATAGCCACGCTGTCCAACGCGAAAAGAATAGTCAGAATAAGTTTTACAATTTCCATGAATTAATTTCCTCCAACGGTCACTTCGTTTGATTTTATCATAGCATTTCATCAAATGCAACCGCTATTTTACTTTCTTACAAGGAGAGATCTTCCCGTCATTTCAGCTGGCTTTTCCATTCCCATTAATTCGATCAAGGTTGGAACGATATCACAAAGCTTTCCTCCCTCATCTAATTTAAGGGATGAATCAGCATTTACCAGTACAAAAGGAACCGGATTTGTTGTATGAGCAGTAAACGGTGCTCCTGTCTCCTCATCGTACATAGTCTCTGCATTTCCGTGATCTGCGCAAATGAACATAGCCCCGCCGTTTTTCTTCACTGCTTCTACAGCACGTCCAACGCAGGCATCTACTGTTTCAATTGCTTTCACTGCTGCCTCTTCCACACCGGTATGACCTACCATATCCGGATTTGCAAAGTTCACAATGATTACATCATAATTTGCAGACTCGATTGCCTCGACAAGCTTGTCACAAACCGTATTTGCACTCATCTCCGGCTGCAGATCGTAGGTTGCAACCTTTGGTGACGGTACAAGGATTCTTTCCTCGCCCTGATTTGGCTCCTCTACACCGCCATTGAAGAAGAAAGTAACGTGTGCGTACTTTTCTGTTTCTGCGATGCGGGCCTGCTTCATTCCATGTGCTGCCAGGAACTGTCCAAAGGTATTCTTTATCTCTTCTTTTTTGAATGCTACGTACTTATTTGGGATCGTATCGTCATACTCTGTGAAGCAAACGTATACCAGCTTCATACGCTCTCCTCTTGCAAATCCCTTGAAATTCGGGTCACAGAAAGCTCTGGTTATTTCTCTGGCACGATCTGGACGGAAATTGAAGAAAATAATGGAATCATTTTCCTGGATTTTTGCAACCGGACTTCCATTGCTGTACATTACGGTCGGAAGCATAAATTCATCTGTCAGTCCGTTATCGTAGGACTTCTGAATTGCTGCTACCGGATCCTCACCGCCGTTTTCTCCCTCAGCAAGTGTAAGTGCTCTGTAAGCCTTCTCCACTCTGTCCCAACGATTATCTCTGTCCATTGCATAGTATCTTCCGCTGATCACACCGATCTGTCCAACACCAATCTTGTTCATTTCGTCAACAAGCTCCTGAACATATGCTTTTCCGGATTCCGGCGGTGTATCTCTTCCGTCAAGGAAGCAATGTACATAAACCTTTTTTACGCCCTGCTTCTTAGCCAGCTTCAAAAGTCCGTAAAGATGTGTATTGTGGCTATGTACTCCTCCATCTGAAACCAATCCGTAAAGATGAAGTGCTGAATCATGGACTCTTACATTGTCAATCGCATAAAGAAGCTCCGGATTTTCAAAGAAATCCCCATCTTCTATGGATTTTGTAATTCTGGTAAGTTCCTGATAAACGATACGTCCGGCACCCATATTTAAATGTCCTACCTCGGAATTTCCCATCTGTCCATCCGGAAGTCCAACAGCCAGTCCACTGGCCTGTCCCTGTACAAAAGGGCAGCTGCTCATGAGCTTGTCCATGACCGGTGTATCTGCCATCGCAATCGCATTGTGTTCCTTTTTCTCACTTAAACCATATCCATCCAGTATCATCAATACCGTTGTTTTTTTATCCATGATCAAACCTCTGCTTTTTTCATTTACTTGTGTTTCTGATTGCCATTCAAACGAAAACAGTATATACGCCTCCTGCAAAAATTACAAGAGGCGTTTTCGAATTATTCTGTATTTGGTTATTTGCAAATTGCTTCTTTCATGGATCTGACATAATCTTCCACCGGTTTTACCGCTTCTTTTCCATACTTTGCAATCAGCTTCACGATCGCAGATCCCACGATTACTCCATCTGCATGCATCGACATCTTTTTTGCCTGCTCCGGTGTAGAAATTCCAAAGCCTATGGCACATGGAACATCTGTTGCTTCTCTTACCAGTTTTGTCATTGCACCGATATCCGTTGTAATGCTACTTCTCACTCCCGTAACTCCAAGAGAAGAAACACAATATATAAATCCTTCTGCTTCCTTCGCAATCATGGAAATACGATCATGAGAGGTTGGCGCAATGAGAGAAACCAATTCTATTCCGTATTTTCTGCTGACATCCGCAAATTCCTTTTTTTCTTCGTATGGCACATCCGGCAAAATCAATCCACAGATTCCTGCTTTTGAAGCATTTTCCATAAAACGCTCCGTTCCATAGGAAAATACTACATTTGCATATGTCATAAATACCAGTGGCACATTCACTTGTCCGCTGATTTTTGAAACCATGTCAAATATCTTGTCTGTTGTAGTTCCTGCACTCAGAGCTCTGATATTTGCCTCCTGTATTACAGGGCCTTCCGCTGTCGGATCTGAAAAGGGAATTCCTAGTTCGATCAAATCTGCTCCCGCCTTTGCCATGGCTTTTATAATTTCTTCTGTTGTATCCAGATTTGGATCTCCGCAGGTAATAAAGGGAATAAATGCTTTTCCATTTTCAAAAGCTTCTTTTATTTTTTTCATTCGTAAATTTCCTCCCCTCTGTATCTTGCAATTGCTGCAACGTCCTTGTCTCCTCGTCCGGAAATATTGATCACTATAATTTTATCTTTGTCCATTTGAGGTGCTATCTTTATTGCATGTGCCACCGCATGTGCACTTTCGATTGCCGGTATAATCCCCTCTACTTTCGAAAGATATTCAAATGCATTGACTGCTTCATCATCTGTTACAGGCACATAGCTGGCTCTTTTGCTATCATAGAGCATCGCATGCTCCGGTCCGATTCCCGGATAGTCCAGTCCTGCTGAAATCGAATAAACCGGTGCAATCTGACCATACTCATCCTGACAGAAATAAGACTTCATTCCATGAAAGATTCCTTCTCTGCCGGTAGCAATCGTCGCTGCCGTTTCAAAGGTATCAATTCCTCTTCCGGCTGCCTCGCATCCGATCAGCTGCACTTCCTTATCCTCTATGAAATGGTAAAATGCACCGATTGCATTGGAGCCGCCGCCTACACAGGCCATAACCACGTCCGGAAGTCTTCCTTCTTTTTCCAAAATCTGCTGCTTGATTTCTCTGGAAATAACTGCCTGGAAGTCTCTTACAATTGTCGGGAACGGATGTGGTCCCATTACTGAGCCCAGTACATAATG
>CAVFRH010000122.1:0-2681 GCA_963624695.1 bacterium | reverse complement strand
GCCGATTTTGAAGCAAGACTGCCGGAATATCTGCGGAAAGCGCTCCATTCCAAGAATGTAGCGGCATAAATCGCTATTTTGTTAGCTGAAATATTGAATTTTCAAGGTGCGAATCCCATTTTGGGTATGGGAAGTTTTAGGTAATTAGTAAAACAGCTGCCTTCTGCGTCCAACAGAGGGCAGCTTTGTTATGGAGGATACAATGTCAAAATCTAGCGAAGATATGCGAGTAAATTGGAAGAAATGGGATACCTTGCGCGATGAGGGACTCACCACACCGGATGATATTACCCGCTTTGATGATATAGTGTATGGGGAAGATGCTATTTGGAATCTCTTGGATGTCTACAAACCAAAGGATAAGGTAGATCAGAAGCTTCCCGTAATCGTCAGCGTGCATGGAGGCGGCTGGGTCTATGGCGACAAGGGGCTCTATCAGTTTTACTGTATGAATCTTGCCCAAAGAGGCTTTGCAGTGGTTAATTACAGCTACCGCTTGGCACCGGAAAACCGCTTCCCTGCTGCGCTGGAAGATTCCGCAAGGGTCGTGGAATGGATTTTTGCCAAAGCCGAAAAATATGGATTAGACACAAACAATATTTTTCTCATTGGAGACTCAGCTGGAGCTCAGCTTGCGGGCCAGCTTTGTGCTTTGACCTATAACCAGACCTTTGCCAGTCACTTTGATTTTGGGGTCCCCAATGGCCTTTCAATCAAGGGAGTTGTCATGAACTGCGGTTGCTATCAGATCTATGATTTTGAGCATGACTGCTATGCACCGGGTGTGATGCAGGATTTGATGGAAGATTTGTTTGAAGATGGTGGCAGTGCAGATGAATTTCATCTGATGAATGTGCCTGAGTGGGTCAACGAAAACTTCCCACCTGCATTTATCGTCAGCTGTCTTGGTGATATGGTTCGCGCGCAGCTGCCAATTTTTGTGGCTGCCTATGAAAAGGCTGGGGTGCCTATGACGGCTAAGATTTATGGGGATAAAGAAAATCCATTGTTCCATGTGTTTATGGTTAATATCAGAGAAGAAATGTCTCATACCTGTACCGACGAAGAGTGTGCATTTTTTCAATCTCTGGTGAAGGGTGTGTGAAATTGATATGTACCCTCTTTACTGGACAAAACAGTAAGGAGTGTTAAATGTTATAATTCTTCCGCCGAAAATAATTACTCAAACTTCAGAGATATCACAGGAGGTCAGAAATGAAACTTGGATTTGTAAGTGCCATTTTGGATATGGCAGATTATCAGGAAATGATCAATACCGCAGCAGAACTTGGTTTTGCATGTGTGGAGGCTGCCTGCTGGCCTCAGGGAAAAGCAGAACGACGCTATGCAGGTGTCAGTCACATTGATGCAGAGCGTGTGCTGGAAGATGATACTTACGCAAAATATATTGTTGATTACGCAGAAGGAAAAAATGTGGAGATCTCATCCCTGGCATATTATCCGAATACGATGGATGCAGATCTGGAAAAACGTGCAACTGTCGTAGAGCATCTGAAAAATGTCATCCGCGCAAGCGCAAAGCTTGGCGTTGGAATGGTAACAACGTTTATCGGACGTGACCAGACAAAAACGGTAGAAGAAAATCTGGAGCTGGTAAAAGAAGTATGGCCAGAGATTATTGCGTTGGCAGAGGCAGAAGATGTAAAGATCGCCATTGAAAACTGTCCGATGCTGTTCGGCCCGGATCAGTGGCCGGGTGGACAGAACCTGATGACAACACCGGCAATCTGGAAGAAAGTATTTGAGATCCTGCCGAGCGATCATCTGGGAATCAATTACGATCCATCCCATTTTGTATGGCAGATGATCGATTATATCAAACCGATTTATGAATTTAAGGACAAGATCTTCCATGTTCATTATAAAGACATCAAGATCTATCCGGACAAATTAAACCAAGTGGGAATCATGGCATATCCGCTTGATTTTATGTCACCGAAGCTTCCGGGTTACGGTGATGTGGACTGGGGCAAATATGTATCCGCGCTGACGGATATTGGCTATGACGGATACACCTGTATCGAAGTAGAAGATAAATATTTTGAAGGAACAAAGGAAAAAGTACTGGACAGCCTGCGGTTAAGCAAGCGTTACATGGAACAGTTTGTAATATAGAAACAGAGGTGGAAAAAGAATGAAAATAGGATTTGGAATTATCGGATTCGGATATGTGGGACACAAACATGAGCTGAAGATTCGCGATACAGAAGGTGCAGAACTGATCGCCATTTGTGATATTAAGCCGGAGCGGATGGAGGATGCCTCTACAGAAGGTGTAAGAAAATTTACAGATGCAGATGAACTGCTGAAACTGCCGGAAATTGATACAGTCGTTATTTCCATTGAGAATCATAAACACAAAGACATGGTGATTCGTGCAGCAAAAGCCGGGAAAAATATTATCTGTGAGAAACCGGTTGGGCTGAATGTGGCAGAACTGGATGAAATGGAAGCTGCTGCAAAGGAAAATAATGTGATTTTCACGGTACATCATCAGCGCCGTTATGACCGTGATTACCGCACCATCAAAGAGGTATTCGATAAGGGAAAACTTGGGGATATTTATCTGATTCAGTCAAAACTGTTTGGACTTAACGGAAATATGGTAAGCGTCTCACAAACCACACCTCGATTTCCTTAATGCTGTAAAAAAAATAAAA